>CAZIMU010000054.1:0-10669 GCA_964540355.1 uncultured Fibrobacteraceae bacterium
TTTGCTCGCATTTTGTATGCTCGCCAAATGGCTGAACTCGTGCGTTATAACATCGCTAATCCAAGGATGAGAGCCGCGAATTTTAAAATCCCAATTCGTGAGCCAAATTTGCATCATATTATAAACCGGATTTGCCTCGCCATTGCTGAAAAGCCCATTGTTGAAAACCAAATTCACCTTGCTTGGCAATTTAATTTTATAGCGAATTGTAATTGTATCGTAAACATTCTCAGCAAAGCCAATAGCCGTTGCCGCCTGCTCCCTGTGTTCCACAGGGTAGTGCGCCAAAAAATGCTCCGTCTCTGCGCTTTTCCAATTTATTGCACTTTGATTGCCGTAAAAAGCGGCAAATGCAGATGTAAATGAAATTAAAAACAGTATTCGCAATTAATTACCATTCGAATATTTCCAAATCTACGGACTGCGAATTTACTTTCTTGATTATGACAAAATTTCCTTTTTGTTCTGATTCAGATACAACAACAACAACATAAAAAACCTTGTCTGCTGAAATGGAAATTTCATTTACTCCATAGCCGCCAATAACACCTGCCGAAATTAAACTATTATATGTTGGTACAATTTGAGAATACCTTCTTGCTGTTCTAAATATTTCAGACTTGTCAGGCGGAATTTCGAAGAAATAAATCTTGCTGCCGATATAACCAGGGTTCCAAAACAATTTGCCTCCATCTATTTCCTCAGGTTTATAGATTGAATTTTTTTCACACCCCATATCAGCACCGCAATATGCTACCAAATCTATTTCCTTAACATTGTTTGCAGCTTCATCTTTTGTATATGCAATAGGTACATCTATATCGGCGTAGCTTTTTTCAGAAGATACTGTAATAGGATTTCTGATTATTACTTGGTCTTCTGAACCACCACTACTGCTTGTACCTCCACCTGAGTTTGAAGAAGGATTAGCACTGTTTGAACTCGGTTTATCAACATTACAAGCACACTTCTCGCACTCTCCATTGTCAGAAGAGCACCCTAAAAGAAACGCTACGCTTAAAATAAATGCACTCAAAAGCAAATTTGTTTTGTTCATACCAAAATCCCCCATGAATATCCAAATAATATAGTAAAAACGTTAATCCGCATTTGACGGCATTGTTAAACTTCTCAGGCTGTCCACTAGCAAAGAGTCTTTTGGAGGGAACATATTGCGGTAAATCATATTTCTGCGTTCTTGCATAAAGCGGCTTTCTTTCATTTCGGGATGGTGCTTGCCTGGGCTTGCAAGCATTGCAACCAAATTTATGGACTGATCTACGCTCAGTTTTGAGCAGGTTTTTTTGTAAAAATGCTGCGCAGCCTCTTCGCAACCAAAAATATTTGTCCCCCATTGCGCATAATTTATATAAAGCTCCAAAATCCTGTCTTTGCCCAAATATTTTTCCATCAAAATGGTATAGGCTAGTTCTTTGAACTTTCTCTCCCAAGACCGTTCATTTGTGAGAAACAAATTTTTTGCGAGCTGCTGCGTTATGGTGCTTCCTCCAAACATCACTTTATTTTTCTTTTGGTTCACTTCCAAAGCCTCTGCAATTGCCCTTACATCAAAACCTGGGTGGAAATAAAAACCAGCATCTTCGCCAGCTATAACCGCTTTTTGCATAAAAGGGCTAATGCTATCTAGTGGCACATAAGTATGCTTTATCTCTGCTTTGTCGCCCAAACTTTTCATAAATGCACTTTGCTCTGGCTGCTTGGTTTTTAATTCTTCTACCTCATTCAAAGTGTCCATTGCGTAATTATAGGCTCTATACGCCGCATAAGTGCAAGCAAGGCTAAACGCTATTGAATACAATATAAATGTGAGCAACACAATTCTGAAAATATGATTTAATACTTTGTAAATCAGCTTCAAAATTTTAAATATTTTATAAACTATTGGCTTTAAAGCTATCAACTTTTTACCTCGTGATAAAAAAATCTTCGGGGTTTATGGGTTGATTGTCAAAGCGAACTTCGTAATGCAAAACTGGCCACAAAACGCTACCGCTCTTTCCTGCTAAAGCTACTGGCTGTCCTTTTTTCACAGGTTTTCCGTTCTGAACCAAAATGCTTTGCAAATGAGAATAAACGGTTTTTATGCGTTGTGAGTGTTGAATTTCAAGTGTGGTTCCAAAACCAAATCTTTGATTTATAACACCATCAACAATGCCATCTCCTGTGGCTATAACGGTGTCGCCTTCGGTAACGGCAAAGTCCAAACCTCTGTGCGAGAGTTCTCTTTTGGTTATTGGGTCTAGCAACCGTCCAAATTTGCCAGTTATGTTTTGGTGCTGTTTTATAGGGTGCAGCAATGGCAAGCTTTTGGCATAGAGTGAATCTGCCAAAAGGGCATCGCGCAGTTTTTTATATGTGTCTTGTGATTTTCTTATGCTTTCCAAGTCTGCGAGTATTTTTTTCCCTTTGTAGGTTTTTGGTGCAGGTTTTTTTTCGGGGTCTATGGTATCTATTGGTATTCCCGCTAATTGGTTTATTTTTTCTATCAGGTTGCGGCTATTTTTTATTTGAGAGTTTATTTCGGAAATTTGTTTTTCCAATTTATTTGCTGTTAATTGCATTGATTTTTGTTCTTGCGCTATTTCGAGTATGCGAAGATTTTTGAGGTTAATCATATTGTCTGGCAACCAAAACACAAAGCCAAATATTATTATTGCCAGCCCAAATATCCACCCGCCAATTACCCTTACAGGAATACTATAAGACTCCGGCTTATCCGTGCCTTTTGAATAGACATATACTTGCAGTTTTTTGCGCTTTTTTGCCATTGACTATTCTTCAAACTTTTTGCAAGTCGCTGGACTACAACTTGCCTCGGAACAAAGTTCACCGTCTATTCTGTTACACTGTTCCACAGAAATCTTATAATTGCTTATGCACTGAAGATTTCCATCTTTGTCGTAGTAACTACAAAACTTATAGTCCTTGACTTCCCCAGGAGAAGGAAGCTCTGGAACATTGCTAGTGCACGAAGCGAAAACAAATATTATGGCTATAAAGCCGAGCTTAACAATTACTCTATTTGACATCTGTAACTCCCTACATTTGCATTGTTGGATTCAAATAACATTCTATTACCAGTTATTGCAGTTTTTACCCACCACTTATCATTAGTCACTGATACGGTAACTCCATTAAGAATAAAGCTTGTTTTGTTTTCGAATGGATTAGGATCTCCAGTACTATTACGAGCCTGACATCCAAACATATTATTAGTAACAGGCACTCCCCCTACTTCAACAACTGTTTTTCCAGATTTAAGAACAGTATCAGCACCAGCTTCGGTAAATTTTAAATAATCTGCCACAGTTACCTGTTTGGGGCAAGATTTTGAGGCAAGGGTAATACCGCCACTACATGTAGTAGATGCTGTTATGTTTAAGGTTTGATTTGTTCCAATCTGATTATTAGTATAATTAAGAGTTGTTACATTTGAACCTGTACCGTTCAGTTTATACGTAATAGATCCGCAACGACCATTGTTATTTTCTATTGAAATGAATTTTAAATTGGCTATTGGTTCGTTTCTTCCCACGTATTGCGGTATATTGCAGTCGGTCCAAGCAGGTGCTGGCAACGGCTCACTGGAACTGCTACTAATTGCGCTGCTGGAACTGCTACTAATTGCGCTGCTGGAACTGATACCAATTGAACTGCTACTACCCGTACCGTTAGAACTACTGCTATCAGTATCGACAGAACTGCTGCTGCCACCCGTGCCGTTAGAACTGCTGCTGCCACCCGTGCCGTTAGAACTGCTACTGCCCGTGCCGTTAGAACTGCTACTGCCCGTACCGTTAGAACTGCTACTACCGCCACCAGAACTACTACTGCGGACGGAGCTGCTACTACTGCGTACACTACTACTGCTGCGGACGGAGCTGCTACTACGGATACTAACTGCACCGTCGGAACTGCTGCTGATTTCTTCGTCAGGAGGATTGCAATGACCTCCTACTTCACCTCCTATTTCGAGGCAAAGGCTTGCGCTAATTTGCACACATTTATTCTCATTAATCTTGCAACGAACTTCGTCTTTTTTACCTACTATATCCGATTTAAAATCTTCACCGGAGCAGCTAAGAAGCAAAGCTAAAAACAAAGGGACAAAAAACTTTTTCATTCTCTCCTCCTAAACTAAAAAGCAAAACTCACCAAGCCAATAGCCCCAAAGGCTCCGGCAGCAATATAAAAATAATTTCTCATATTTTCAACACTACGCAAAGCATTTTTTTTCTCGTTATAATCATCGTACTTTTTTTGATAATTACCAACATTACCAGATATTATTGCGTTTTCCGCCTTTTTAAAAGCATCGTGCGCTTCATTTCGTTTTGGATTCACATTTCTGTTTTGCACAATCCCAGCAACCAAAAGCCCAGCTGAAGCAGTAAAAGACAATACCCGCACAACTCTCGGAGCAGTCCACCAGCTTGGGCCGGTATCTTCAGTGTATTTTACTTTTTTCATGGCAAACGAAGCATCCAAATCTTGTGGTGCTAGCTTGCCGCTTATGAGAGAATCTGCTCGCAGTGCCCATTCCAAATAGCCATTTACCTCTTCATAACCAGGAACATTCCTGAAAACACCCTCATTCTCAAATTCTTGGTCTCTCCAATAAATGTATGCTTTTTTTGCGCCTGGGTATGTTTTTGTGCCGTTTATAATAAAGGGGAAATTTATATAGTCTATGCTCACCGTGAAATCGTCTGTTTTGCGGTCTATTATTTCGGCTTGCTGCGTTGGAATTTTAACCTTGCCAATATAATCAAAGGGATATTTCTCGGAATATATATCTCTTGCACCAAATTCAAACTCCTGTTTGTCAACATCGTAAGCACTCAAAACCATATCCACTTTTTTCTTGTCTGTTCTCATAACTTTTGCGTGTTCTTGAAGAATGTAGTCTTGCATCAACAATTTGGCATTATCTAAACGCCCCATATAGCTGAAATTCTTGTCCCGCAAGTTCTTGGCTAATTTCAAAGAATCACTCCTGTAAAGGAACAACCTGCCAAGCTGCTTGTTCAATTGGGCAATTTTAACCTTCATTTCGTTTATTTTAAACCCAATGGTATCTATGCGAGCTTTATATCCAGCCTCATTTAAGTTTTTTTCCAGCAGGCCACCCCAGTTTGGTTGAAAGTCGTCTTTAAGAGTTGCGGCTGTAATCAGTTTGCTTATGCCTTTTTCTTTTTCGAGATATTCATTTTCCAATTTGTCAATTTTTTGTTGCTTGCTTTTGTCAAAACCTGCGGCGCGCTGTTCGTAAGCGGCTTGGGATTCATAATCGCTTTTGGGTTTTAGAGTTTCTTCTCTAATGGCTTTTCTCGCTGAATCCAGCCTATCTATGCCCGGCAAAAGATACCTGACATAAGCCTCCAAGCTATCTAGGTAAGCTTCGTAATTAGGGTAGGGATCGGCATTTGCTCTAGCTATAGCTAGTGCTTCTGCCCTTGCGATAGAGTCTTGCCTAGCGGCTGCAATGGAGTCTTGCCTAGCGGCTTCTCTCCTGATGAGTTCTACTCTTGCAATGGAATCTAGCCTATAGGTTTCCGCTTTTGCAATGGAGTCTTGCCTGTCGGTTTCTGCGGCTCTGTCTATGTACGGCTCTTCTGGTATGGGGGTATTATGGACAGCCGCTGCTGCTTCTTGGGCTCTGATAATGGAGTCTAATTTTGCAATTGAATCTAGCTTTGCGAGTGAATCGCGTTTGGCCTGTGCTGCTTTTTTTGCTGCTAATTGGGCTGCAAAACTAGAACCTGAAGAAACGTTTTGTTTTGCGGGAGCTGCCTTTGCTGGGGCTGCCTTTGCAGGAGCCGCTTTCGCAGGAGCCTTTCCAGCAGCCGCAAAAGGATAACTGCACAATAAGAGTATTACCCATACTGATATGCATTTTCTACCTATATTTAACATAAAAATGCCTGTCTCCGAAGTACGCTGACGTATATGGGATAATGTAGTAAATTGCTACAACAGCGTTTTTATTTTTTGGAGTGCTTCTACGGAATTTCCGCTTTCAAGCAATTGCTTTAATCTTAAAAGTTCATTTTTTAGCTCTGGTTTTTCCAGAGATGGCTTTTTAATGTGCTCTGCAAGCCGCTTTGGATAGGAGCCATCTTTCAAATGCTGCTTTGTTTCCAAAAGTTCTGGATCTTCTGGCTGGAGCGTCAAGGCTTTGTCCAATAATTCTTCAATTACACTGGTGTTGCCCATACATACGCAGCAGTCATAAATTCTCAAAATTGCATCTGTGAAAAAGGGATTGTATTCATAAGCATCCTTAAAACGATCCAAAGCCTCTGGTATGTTACCTTGCCCAAAAGATATAAGGCCAAGCGTGTAAAATGCGCCGTAATGTTCGGGATAAACTTCCAAAATCTGCTGGATTTTTGCAATGCTTTCGTCTATTTTTCCTTGCTCTGCCAAGTCTGCTGCTAACTCATTTTGTTCACGCAATTCTATTATCGTGTGGCCACTCAAATCGCCCGGAAATACAACGCCCTGCAACTCTGCTATAATATCTTTTGCTGTGTCGTTTTCGGAATTTTTAGAATCTGCTCGCTCTAAAAGTAAATATTGAAAATATTCCTGCAAATCTTTGTTGCAAAGCCTTGCGTTGTATTCTGCAAATGTCATCTATCCAATTCTCCCGCAATTATATTTATGCTGGAAAGCACTGCAATAGAGTCTGCAATTTGACCACCTTCCACAAGCTCGTGAAAGGCAGCGAACTGAGTTAAGCAAGGAGGGCGAACCTTAATTCTCCAAGGTTTTCCCGCGCCGCTTGAGATTAGAGTAAAGCCAAGTTCTCCGTTTGCCGCTTCTGACGAATCGTAAAATTCACCAGCGGGAACACGAATACCCTCTGCCACAGTTTTGAAATTCCCTATCAGAGCTTCCATGTCTTGGTAAACTTTTTCGCGCTCCGGCACTCTGATTTTTGGGTTGTCTATGTTAATGGGGCCAGGTTGCAAGCGTCTTATAGCTTGCCTAATTATTTTTATGGATTCTTCGCTTTCTGCAAGCCTAACCATTAAGCGGTCGTAAACATCGCCTTTGGTTCCTGTTACCACTTCCCAGTCGTAGGTTTCGTAGTCGTAGTATGGTTCGTCTTTGCGCAGGTCAAAAGCGGCACCTGTTGCCCGCAGGCAAGGTCCTGTCCAGCCCCAAGCCAAGGCTCTCTCCTGACTCATCGCTCCTATGCCAGATGTGCGATCTAAAAATATGCGGTTTTTATCCAAAATTTTGTGAACATCTCTCAAAGATTCTTCGCACATTTTAAGGAGTTTTTCAACATCGGCTTCAAAGCCGCTATAGGTATCTCTATACAAGCCTCCTATGCGGGCATAAGAATTTGTGAGCCTTGCACCCGTAAGTTTTTCCCACAGCACCAAGCCTTCTTCTCTTGAGTCAAAAAAGTACCAAAAATTTGTTAAAGCACCCAAATCAACGCAGGCAGCGGCAACGCAAACAAAATGGTCAAAAATCCTTGAAAGTTCGCTCACAATAACCCGAATAACCTTTGCTCTTTCGGGAATTTCAATGCCAAGCATTTTTTCCACAGCCTTTGCATAGCCAACATTATTCAAAATTGCAGAACAGTAATTAAGGCGATCTGTGTATGGCAGCACCATTTGCCAGGTTCCCAGCTCTGCCATTTTTTCAAAACCCCTGTGCAAATAGCCTATTTCCCCAACAGAAGCAATGATGGTTTCGCCGTCCAAAGCGGTTAAATAGCGCAAACAGCCGTGAGTAGCATTATGGCTGGGGCCAAAATTCAAAGCCATAAGGTTAAGGCTTTCGCCATTTTTGTCCAAGACCTTCATATAGGGGCTAATGTAGAAAAATTTTTCTAGTTTAAATCAAAAAGGGAATTAAATATGAGTGCTAAAAAAATACCAATATTATCCGAAGACGCCATCAGAAGGTGCTTCAAAAGAAAAACACTTGAAGATTTGTTTGCAGAACATTCTATATCAATACATAAAAGAATGGAACTTTTATTGCAGGCTATGGGCAATCCGGCCATATCATACGCATCTGGTTTTCCGCATGAAAAAATAAGATATGAGATAATATTAGATACTTTTTTGTCTGGTATATGGAGAGAAACTTGATAAATGACGGCAACTTTACGGGACATATTAGTAAAACTGGGCATTAGCAATGACTGGAAAGAGGTAGCTTGGGCAACCACTGCCGAAGTGCGGCTTAAAAATTTTTTTGAAAAAGCCGGAAAATCGTCAAGTGTATCTGAACTTCTCAAAGCTATAGAAGCAAAATGTAAAACCTTAAAAGATAAAAATTTGAAACATATTTTTCCTGAGACATTTCAGATAACATTCTTAGAAGATAATGATGAACACGAATGGTTTTATTTTGACCCTGATGCAAGAAAATTTGTGGTTTTTTACCCAGAGCATCTCAACCTTAAACCCGGCGAAAGCAAATCCATGGGCATTAGGAAAGAAAGCGAAATGCGTGAGCTTAAATACCGAGCAGTTGGGCTTTTATATGGCGCGGTGCTATCTTTGGAAATAGAATATAATTGTTTCAATGATATTTTAAAAAGAGATGTAAATGAATGTCATAATTTTTTGCACGATCATTTAAATGCAAAAAGAGGAAAATCGTTTGAATCTTTTGATAGGAGAGCTCACATAATTACAATGCTTGTAACTCACATATTGCAACAGGGGTAGATATTTTCTACATTATATCCGAGTATGCAGAAATCCACAATTAAAACCGCCTACACCAAAAGTTTTGGACATTCCAGAGACGAGCTTGGTGATGAAAATCCTTGGGTGGGCAAAAAAAAAGAAAAAGATGAAAAGAAAGCCGCTTTGCCCTGGCGTAGCGCACCGGCGAAACGCGAAGAAAAAGAGCTGCCTTGGTTAAAGGCTATACATTCTTTGGCTACCGAAAAGGGCAGGGAAAAAGAGGGCTTGTTTTTGGCAGAAGGTGCGAGGGTTGTTGTTGAAATTGCAGAGCATCACAAAGATTTGGTGCAGGGAGTTTATGTTGACGAAACTTTCGATGATGAAGAACTGAGAAAAAAAATAAAAGAAGCTGGGCTTCGTATTCACTCATTAACGCCATCTCAAATGAAACAAGCAAGCTCCGTTGTAAGCGGGCAGGGAATTTTTGCCGTTTGCCGCCTTGCAAGCGAAAAACCAAACTACGACACCGCCCACACAATAACTTTAGTGGATGCCGTTCAAGACCCTGGCAATCTGGGTTCGCTTTTTCGCAATGCCGTTGGTTTTGGCATAGATGGAATTATTTTAGGCAGGGGCACGGTTGACCCATTTAATCCAAAAGTGGTTAGAGGTTCTTCGGGATGTTTTTTGAGAACGCCTTTTGAAACAGGAATAGATTTGCAAGAGAGATTTTCACTTTTAAGGCAAAAAGGGTTTTGCATAGTTGCAAGCTCTCCACACGCAAAAAAAAGCATAACTAAATTAAACCATCGCCAAGCAAAAAAAATAGCACTCCTAATTGGCAACGAAGGTTCTGGCACAAATAGGCAGGTTAGCGAATTGGCAGACGAATGGGTAAAAATAGATATGGAAAATTCTTTGGAATCTTTGAATGTAGCGGTGGCGCACGGTATTTTGAGTTATCAAATTGCGCAAATGAGGGGAGTAATATGAATTCAGTTTTTTTAGAAGAATTCCGTAAAAATCCTTTTCTAGGCATAGCTCGCGGGCTTCCACCCAAGCAGGTGTCGAATTGCATTGAAACTTGCGTAAGAGCAAATCTCAAATTTATAGAGGTTCCGCTCAACACGGAAAATGCCGCCCTCGCACTCAAAAATTTGTGCAAAGAAGGCAAAAAAAATGGATTGGTCGTTGGTGCAGGAACGGTGATAACCGAGCGGAATTTGCAAATTGCCCTTGATTGCGAAGCTAAATTCATAGTTAGCCCGGGCGCAAATTCTGCCCTTGTTCAAAAATGCGCAGAAAAAAACATTCCCTGTATTCCGGGTGCTTTAACCCCAACAGAAATTATGAAAGCATTTATGTTAGGTGCAACAGCCATAAAGGTTTTTCCCGTGTCTTCTTTGGGTGGCGAAAAATACATAAAGGAGTTGCGCGGCCCTTTTAAAGAAATTCCTTTGCTCGCCTGCGGCGGAGTAAAAGAAGATAATATCAGAGATTATTTTGAAGCAGGCTGCGATTTTGTCTCTTTTGGCGCAAGCGTATTTACCACCTCCGATATGGAAAGCGGAAATTGGCAAGACATTGAAAAAAAGCTATCTAGGCTATTGAGTTTAGCTGCTCCTCAGTTTCAACAGAATAAACCTTGACATTGCTGTTTATAACGCCCATCAAGCCTGCCAAAACTTTGCCAGCCCCAACTTCAATTCCCCTTTCAACGCCAAGAGAAACCGCTGTTTCCATACTCTGCTGCCAACGAACTGGCGAAATAAGCTGCTTTGCCAAAAGCTCTTTAAATTCTGCACCCTTGCTAACCGGCTGCGAAGTCACGTTAGCAATCACGGGAACTTTGGAATCGTTGAATGTTGTTTTTTCAATGGCTTCTTTTAAGCCCGCTAAAGCATATTCCATTAAAGGGCTGTGGAACGCACCGGAAACAGGAAGCGGAACCACTCTTTTTGCACCCTTTGCCTTTGCAATTT
>CAZIMU010000055.1:0-10609 GCA_964540355.1 uncultured Fibrobacteraceae bacterium
CGTTCTGAGCCAGGATCAAACTCTTCATAAGTTTGCTGACTTTTTAAAATCAATTGTTTTTTGCCTCGCTATTAGCGAGAGCATCTGGTTCGTTCCGCCATTCGGCGGATTCTTTTCTGAATTTTCAAGCTGCTATTTGTTTCTGAGAACAAATGTATGGGAAAATAAATTTAGAAAAAAAACTGGAATTTGTCAAGGGATTTGCTTAAAAAAGTGCAAATAAGGTGCAAATATGGGTTAATTTTTTGTATTTTAAGCCTAATGATAAACCAAACTACGAAATTAAGGCTAGCAAAACTGCAAAAGCAGTTTAGTATGGTTTCCAAGGGCAAAGAAAAGGTTTTGCGTGAGATTTTTTTAGCGGAGATTCCAGAATCCGTTTATAATTCAAATGCCATAGAAAATTCAACGCTTTCTCTTGAAAATACCGAGAAAATTCTTTTGCAAAATTCAGTTCCAAAGGAATTGAATATTCGTGAAGTTTATGAAGCAAAAAATTTGGCAAGAGTTATGGAAATGCTACTGGGAAAAAAACAAAACTTAAGTATAGATTTGATTTTGCATCTGCATAAAATTTTATTGTGTAGCATTGACGATTCAATAGCGGGCAGGTTTCGCAGGGGCAAGGAATGGGTGAGAATTGGCAACCATATTGGAGTAAATCCAGATTTTATTCACAACTTGATGAGCAAACTTGTAAACGAATATAATAAGAAAAACGATATTTACTTTTTAGACAAAATCGCCCATTTCCACGCTGAATTTGAGACTATTCATCCTTTTTGCGATGGCAATGGGAGAATAGGCAGAGTGCTAATAAATCAACAACTCATGGCTTTGAATTTGCCACCTATTATTGTTCCTAACAAAGGCAAGAAAGCGGACTATTATCCGTTGTTTGACAAATATGTTTCAACTTTTAAATACGATGGTTTCACAAAAAATTTCGCCCTGCTCTTGCTGGAATCTCTGCACAAAAGGATTGCCATTTTAACCAGCAAACGCATTATTCCGCTAAACTTATGGGCAAAACAGCACAACATAAGCGGCAACTCTGCCGCCAACAAAGCCAAAAGGCAAACCATACCCGCTTTCAGAATACGTGAAAAATGGATGATTTCTGGGGATTTTCACGTAAAGTAAATTCAAGAGCTTCGTAGTGAGGGTGGTGTAATACTTAGCATTTTTGACAATGTTTTAGGATGATTTGCAACATAATCCAATATGCCAGACATTACCTTCACGTAATTTCTGTTAAAAGACTTGAAAACGGAAATATTTTCTTTGCTTATAGGTAGAGTAACTGTTGTTTTTGCATTTCGTTTTTTCTTTGCAAGTTCGGTGAATTCCGCAATAGCAGCTTCGGAAGATTTTGGAGAATCTTCATTATACACAATTGGAAAAGAAGAGGCAAGCTCTACTTCTGCTAATTGCTTTCTAGTTGGTTTTTGCCCAATTAGAACTTTTGTTGTTACCATCGCCATAATAACTACTCCTTTCTTTTTTATTTGCCAAACGAGCCGAAATTAACCTAATATTTTCATCTCGTTCAGTATAAATCACAAATAGCACCTTACCTACCAAACCAAGCGTTTGCCAACGAATTTCCCCAGAACTATTGCTTAACGAATTATCAAGCCGTTCTATGCGGTTAGGGTCAGCAAAAACCAATCTAGCAGTTTCAAAACTTATATGATGAATCCTACGATTAATAGCATTTTTATTTTCATCCCATTCAACTATAAGTTCTGCCATTTGGGTTAATATAGAAATTTTCTATCTTCCATAGCAAACCTATGTTCAAGCGATTGCCATATCTTATATCAGAAGCGTTTAGAGGGCTTTCAAGGCACCGCCTTGTGATAATCCCTTCGCTTGCCACCACGTTTTTGTGTTCGTTTTTGCTCATAGCAAGCATGAACGCACTGAGTTTTGCCGTGCAGCTTTCTGCACAGTCTGCTTCTTTGTATAGAATAGAAGCCTTCTTTTTGAATACTCCAAAGCAAGAAGAGTCTGATTCAATTTCTAATATAGTTGCGGCTTATGAAAACGTCAGTTCCCTTATTTATATTCCAAACGAACAAGCACTTGACGAATTTAAAAAGAGTTTTCCCGAAGATATGCTCTACCTTGTGGAAGGGAATCCGTTGCCGGCTTCGCTACGTATTCAAATAAGGGCAAATGCGCAAACCTTTCAAACCATTGAAGACATATCTAAAAAGTTGCTCGCCATGCCAGAAATTTCCGTTGTTCAATCTCCAACGGAATGGATTAAAAGGTGGGAAAGTTTCAAGTGGCATTTTTTTGCAATCCCTGCGGGAATTGCGGCACTTATGCTAACCATTTTATGGCTGATAATGTGGAATGCTATGAGGCTCACTTTGATTTCCAGAAAAGAGTTGGTGAACAACATAAAATATTCTGGAGGAACGGAGTTTTTTATACAATTTCCATTTGTGTTGGAGGGTTTGTTGCAAGGGCTTATGGGTGCAGGGCTTGCCGCCATTCTGTTTGAATTTGCAGAAAAAACAATTATAGATTATTTTCCTATACTCTCGCAATTCACGCAAAAAAATTTGAACGCAAGTCTTTTTGTTTTGCTATTTGTGGCAGCTTCCGAAGCTGTGGTTAGCTATTTTACCGTTCGCAAATTTTTAGTTAGAGGGATATAGGCAAGTGGCTAGTGACATAAGGCTAGTGACTTGCGGTTTGATTCTGCTAACATTGCAGGCTCTTGCCGCACCAGCAAGTTCTGTGGACAAGCAGCTCAAAAGCAATGCGGCGGCTCTGAAAAAAAATCAAGAAGAGATAAAAAAAGCTGAGACAAAGGTTAAGGAACTTGAAAATAAAGAGTTCGGAGTTCTAAAAACCATAGCCGAAATAGACCACGGATTAACGCAAACAAGGGAGCAGTTATATGTTCTGCAAAAAAAAGAAAATTCGCTTAAAACCGCAATAAAAAGCATAGAAGAGGAAATAGCCCATTTGCAAGAAAACATAGACACCCAAAAAAAAGCCATAGCTGCAAGGATAAGAGATTTGTATATACACGGCAAAAGAGAGGAATGGGAACTTTTATTCAACCTATTAAAAGAAAATGAAAACCCAGAACGCAAGCTCTATTGGGTGCAAAGGCTTTTGGAAAGCGATAGAGTGACCATTGAAAACTATCTCGCATCCATAGAAAAGCAAAAGGAAAATAGGGAGCAACTTGGAACCAAACAAAAAGAAATGGCTGAACTTCACGAGAGCAAGTCTATGGAAGAAAGCAAATATCAAAACCAATTGCTGTTTCAAACAGAGGTTTTAACCAAGGTGAAAAAAGACAAGACTACTCAGGAAAGGGTGATTGAAGAATACAAGCAAAACCAGCAAACATTAACCACGCTAATAGCA
Organism: uncultured Fibrobacteraceae bacterium; assembly: GCA_964540355.1. Classification (GTDB taxonomy): domain Bacteria; phylum Fibrobacterota; class Fibrobacteria; order Fibrobacterales; family Fibrobacteraceae; genus Fibrimonas. The sequence continues at coordinate 3,397 of CAZIMU010000055.1, forward strand.
ACCCTTGAAAAAAAACGCCAAGCGGAACTTCTTAAAAGGCAGGCAGAGCAATCAACATCAACAACAAAGAGGAAAATTGAAAACGAAGTTCCCATTGCGGTTGGACCAAAATGCACCCCGCTAAACGGCGAAATAATAAGCCACTATGGCTACCACGAAAATAAAGACCTCGGCATAAGGCTTGAACACAAAGGTACTGAAATCAGAGGGCAAAAAGGAGATGGCATTAAAGCAGCCGCCGCAGGCACGGTTGTGATGACGGGAAATATTCCAGGGCATGGCCCTTCTGTGATTCTTGACCACAGAGGTTCTTATTACAGTGTTTACGGACACTTGGGAAGCATAAAGGTTAAGGAGGGAGAAAATGTGAAAAACTGCCAGGAAATAGGCACTGTGGGCAATGCGGAATCCACAAATGGCTACAAACTTTATTTCCAAGTTTATAAAATTTCGTCAAAAAGTGCCAAAGGGCAAACACAAGATCCTATTCTTTGGCTTAAAAATTAACCTTTTTTTCAAAAATTTATATATATTAAGTAGAATGGACAATATCCCTGTTACAAAAGAAACTTACGATTTGCTCACGCAAGAGCTGGAAAACTTGAAAAAAGTTGAAAGACCTCGTATTTTGCAAGAAATTGCCGAAGCTAGGGCCCAAGGCGATTTAAGTGAAAATTTTGAATATCACTCTGCCAAAGACCAGCAGGGCAAAATTGAATCCCGAATACAATTTTTGGAAGACAGGGTTGCCAGAGCGGTTATAATTGAGCACGATACCGCAGGTGCCGCCCGCATTCTGTTTGGCGCAACCGTAAAAGTAAAAGACCTGTCGCTTGGCAAGGAATATGAATACACTTTGGTATCTCCAGAAGGCTCGGATCCCGTAAATGGCAAAATAAGCTCGGTTAGCCCCATAGGAAAAGCCCTAATTGGCAAAACAAGAGGCGATAAAGTTGAGGTTCAAACCCCAAAAAAAGTGATAAAATTGGAAATTTTGGACTATAAATAGCAATAAAGGGAAATTTTTTTATATATTTATATGTGGAGTATATATGAAATTTAAATTCAGACTTTTCATGGCGTTTTTCTTGTTGCTCACAGCCTCCTCTGCTTGGGCTAGCAAATGGGCAATAGACAGTTTTGACGATTCTTCAGACCCTGGAGATCCAGATAAATTTATAGATGGAGACTTAAATCCAGTTAAGCCAGGGCAGGTGAGCCAGCAGAGCAATACCTTGTACGTGAGGCAAAAATTTGAAGATACGTTTGGAGACGAAGGAGCCACCTATCAAATCTTCAAAGGCCGCCCAACGGCAGAGGCTAAGAGCCTTGGCAAAATAAGCGTGGACGGTATTCCTTACGGAACCCTTCTTAAAATGAAGTTATTTTACAAAAGAAACGCCACTGGCGACGACGATTTGGAAACCGTATATTTTGATGGAAAAGACATCCTTGTTGAAGGGTCAGACCCTGTTTACATAAATTTAAACGGCAAAATGGAAGAGTTAAAACCCGTGATTCTAATGGACTTCAAAGTATCCATAACATCTGAGCCTGCAGGGGCGACTGTGACGATAGGCGGCGTAGAAAAGGGTTCCACGCCACTCACATTCAATCTCGCTTCCCAGAAAACCGTAACTGCGATAATAACCAAAGACGGCTATTACACTATTGTTAAACCAATTACACCATCAAACAAGCAAATGGTACAAGAAGGTGTTTCACTAATGGCAAGAAAATCTTTGGATAATCCTGCAACAGCCTATAAAACTAAATTGCAATCGGTTAAGTCAGATAAGAACGCTGTGAAAAACCTTCGTGCCGATGTTAAGAAAACACTGGATAATTACAATTCAGATAGCAAAAAATCCATAGACGCTGTTTTGTCTAAATATCCTGCAAATCCACAAAAAGCCTCAGAAGAAAGCTCGAATGACTACTCTGCCCGCCAAACTATATGGAGCAATGCGCAAACCAAAGAAAGAGAAATTTTGAATAAAGAATCACTAGGCATTTTCAACGAACTCAAAGACTTGCTCGCAGAAATAGATAACGTTGCCAAAGACCTGAATGCACCCCCAGTTGTTGCTACCGCGCCAAAAAAACCGCCACCGCCGCCCGTAGAGGACGACGATGATGAAGATGCCGAATACGATGAAGATGCGGATGAAGAAGAGGTTGGAAAGGGAGTTACCGCTCAGGAGAAATACGATTATTCTAAATACGGAGCTGCTGGCAATGCAACGCAAATATTCGGACATACAGACGAAATTCTGTTCTGGACAGGCATGGCATTTCTTGCAAGTGCAATTGGCAATGGTGTTGTAGGTTATTTGCAACATGATAAATGGACAAAGGCAGACAAAGCCGTAAAAGATGCAAATGATAGAATAGATAAGATACATGAAAGTATAAAAGATACATGCTCAAAGTACTCTAGTCTCGGGCAAGTCAATTATTCATCTTGTGTAACGCATTTAATCCAAACTGTAGAAGGTAAAGATTTTGATGGTAATCTTGACCCTAAACTAACAGAGGGATCGCCTGAAGCTCAAGAGAAATATGCAATACAACAAGGTTATACGATTTGGTTTTTAAAAAATAATTTGAGTATTAACGAGCCATCCCGTGATGGCTATAATAGAGGTCGCATGATTTTCTTTAGCGCAGCGGCGGTTTCTGCTGCTATAAGCATAATCCTGTTCGCATGGTGAGCGTAAGGGTTTCGGTAAATAAAATTTTGTGCGAAACCTTCATCGGGATTTATCCCGATGAACTCTACGAAAAACAAAAGGTAGAGTTCGGTTTTTCTTTTGAATATGATTGTGAGCGGGCAATTTCTGCCGACTCAATTGACGAGGCAGTTGATTATGCAGTTTTAACGGAAGATTTAAAGACATTCGTTTTTAACAGTAAATTTAATCTTTTAGAAACTTTAACCTCCGAAATAGCAAAAAGAATTTTGGCATTTTCACCCAAAATAACATCTGCAAAAGTTCATTGCGTAAAGTTGAATGCCTTGTGCCCAAGTGTGGAGATAGAATGGAAAAGATAGATGTTGGAAGTTCTAGATACCCAAAAGTTCTGGCTAAATCCAAATATGCTTTACCTCTTTGGCTTAAAGGGCAGGCATTTGAGGGTAATGAATTTTGCCTTGCTATGGTAGGTACCAGAAGCCCTAGCGGTTTGGCTGCAAGCTCAGTTAAATCTTTGGTGAAAACATTAAAAAATTACAATGTTCGCATTGTAAGCGGGCTTGCCCAAGGCGTAGATTCGCTTTGCCACACTGCTGCAATAGAAAACAATTTGCCAACAACTGCAGTTATAGCTCAAGGCTTGGATATGCCGCTCCAAGGTAGCCAGCAAATTTTAGCGGAAAAAATTTTAGAATGTGGCGGAAATATAATCACCCCATTTTCACCTGGTTCAAAGGCTTTCCAAGGATATTTCGTTAAAAGAAACTCAATAATATCTGGAATGTCAAATGCCACTATAATTGCAGAAAGCAGAATAAAAGGCGGAGCCATGCACACAGCAAATTTTTGCCTAAAAGAAAACAAGCCTCTGTTTGCACTGCCTGGCTCTCCCATGAGTCCAACATCGGAAGGTTGCAACTGGCTTATTTACCAAAAACAAGCGCAAATTATTTGGAGCATAAATAATTTTCCAGAAATACTGGGTTTAAATTCACTTTTCCCTTTATCTGAACCGCAAGCAACAAAATCCGATGGTAAATTCCCAACTTGGGCTACTAAAGGGACTATTTTGGAAATAGGCGATATTTGCGAGCAGAGCAGCAAACCTGTGAACGAAATTCTAGCCATGCTAACAGAAATGGAAATAGATGGCAAATGCAAGGTTAATGGACAGAGCGTAATATTTTTCTAAATTCTAGCCATGCCTCTTAAAAAGCTCTTAACGAATCTTTGGTTGTATGGATGGATATTGATTGTTCCGCTTGCTATTTTAGCCAGCTTTATGGATTTGCTTTTGCTCGGCGGAATCCGTTTGTTTTTATCTATTGCATCTGGGCAAAATATTCTTCATGTTGAGCAGCTGAAAGAAATAGGTCCCCTGCATTGGATTCTTTTAATGCTTGTGGTGGCAGCCCTGCGTTATTTGATAATAACGCTTAGAGTGCGCTCAGAAGAAAGACTTAGCCACAAGCTAGAAAGCCATTTGCGAGTTTGGTGGGTTCGTGCTGTGAAAAAATTGCATCCCTCGCAATTCCACAAAGGCGAAACCAAAAACATTATGCACAACTCAAACTCCGCAGTTTCGGCTTTGCCAAAAGGTTGCAAGGTTGTTGCTCAATCTGTGCAAGCCGTGTCGCAGTTGCTGTTTTTTGTGCCAGTTTTATTTTGGCTATCTTGGCGATTAACCATTGTGCTGCTATTTATTTTTGCGCCCATAATGCTCTATTTGCAAAAAAGCATTAAAAAAGTTGGACATAGAATTGATGACCTCAACTTTTTTGCTGGTGATTACGATTCAACCTTGTGGCGATGGGCAGCTATTATCAGGTTCTGGAACAACCAAACAGAACTTTCAAAATATTTAACATCCATTTTCAAAAAAATTCACAATTTGAGAGACACTTCCATACGCATGGGCGTTAAAGATGCAACCATAATGCAAAACATAGAAACCATTTCAATAATAATAATGTGCGTTATTTTGACTGTTTGCGCTGCTTTGATTAATATGCAAGTAATGGAACCATTTCAGATAATCCTATTTTGCGCAGCTCTCTTTATATGCTACAAACCATTGAAAGACTGTTCTCTAATTTTTCCAAATTTAAGGGATTTAAAATCGGCTTATGCGGGGCTTAAACGTTTGGAAGATATGGATTGCAATGAAAAATTCTTTGAAGAAAGAGACGAAGATTATATCAGAATTGAAAATGTGTCTTTTAGATATGGCGGTGATGACGAACCTTGGATATTCCAGTCTTTGAACAACATAGTGAGCTTAGATAAGCCACTGCTCGTTCAAGGCGATAACGGCAGCGGAAAAACCACTATGCTTCGAATATTATCTGGTATGGAAATTCCTCAGGAAGGCAGTATTTTTGTGCCACCCAAAATGAGAAAAGGAACATTTTATCTTTCGCAAAGATTATTTTTGCCGCCAATTTCGTGGCTTGAACAGGAGATAAACAAAAAAGAATGGAGCAATAATATAAAGAACTTCTTTTCCGTTTTGGATTTGGAAGTTCTTTTGCATAAACACGGACATTCAAACGGAGAATTGCAAAGAATTGGCTTGGCTTGGGCTGTTATTAGCGGCTCTCCTTTTCTGTTTTTAGACGAGCCTTTTGCCTTTATTTCTCAAAATTTGCGGGAACCTATTTTCAAAGCATTCTGGAACGCCACAATAGAAACAGACCAATGGTGGATGATGGCATCCCACGAATTGCCGCCTGAGGCTTACAGAAACAGAGTCCTTTATTGGAAACTTTGAATAATTCTATCTAAATTTTCCTTTGTGCTTTTTCCATCTATGTAAATGGGATTTTCTTTATGCTTAAACCAAGTTATTTGACGCTTGGCATAATGGCGGCTGGATAAAGCTACTTTTTCTGCTATTGAGTGCGGATTCTCGTTTTTTTCCAAGGCTGCTTTTAAATCCAAATATCCAAGGCTCTGCCAAGCAGGAGCATTTAATGGCACATTTTTGGAAAGCTCGGTAACTTCTTCTGGCCAACCATTTTCAAGCATTTTAACAACACGCTCATTTATCCTTTTGTAAAGTTCAGCACGTGGAAAATCCAACCAAACAGAGGGTATGGCACCTATGCCGCCAATTCTTGGGTTTGTAGTTGATTCCCCTAACTCAATGGTTCTGAGCAATCTTTGGGTATCGCCTGGCATTATTTTGCCTTCTATGCTGGGATTTGCTTTTAAAGCGTCCGTATAAAGCAAGCTGCGTTCTTTGTCTTTGTAGTGTTTTTTCAGTTGTTCCCTGAGTTCGGGATTTGAGGGTGGCAATCTACTTAATCCTTGGCACAAAGCCTGCATATATAGTCCCGTGCCGCCTGTGAGGATAAATTTTGTGCTTGGTTTTTGCTCGAGGATATTTTTAACATCTTTTGCAAATTCAGCCGCATTGTATTGTTTTTCGGGTGGCAAAAAATCAACTAAATGGTGAGGAACCGTGTGCAAGCACTCCCCTGTTGGTTGTGCCGTTCCTATTCTGAAACCTCTGTAAATTTGTCTGGAATCCATGCAAATAATTTCTGCGCCCAGCTTTTGAGCAAGCAAAACCGCAAGCTCAGTTTTTCCAGAACCTGTTGCACCTAATATTGCGCCGAGTATAGGCATAATTGGAATGTAGCAAACTAGTCTTGCAAGCAACGGATACTATGGAAGTAAGACTTGCCGTAGCCCTCGTTTAGAGTCTCGTTGGCGTAGAACAGACCCCGATATGAGGCGTAATTATCACTTATATCCAAGGAACTCCACCAATAGCCGCCAGCACCAATACTGTTGAAACTGCCATTGAAATCGCCCCAGCCACCCGGCAGAGCTGCAAAGCCGTGAATGTCATCTCCTGAAGAAATCCCCTCATACGAATTCCAATAACTTGTGGCTTTTAACTGGGTTCCCGCATTTTTGCCAACAAATTTTGTCAGCACTCTCCAGTCATCATCGCTTGGGATATGCCAACCTTTGGGGCATATTCCCCTGTGCTGTTCTAATATTTGAGAAACGCAAATCTTGGAGTTGCAACTATCTGGCAATGCCATTGCAGTTGCCCAATCGTAAAGTCTGCCATAAATTGCGCAGTTGGCTTCATCGTTATCGTAGCATTTGCTACCACTTATATTGTAATTCAAATTCTCTGCCATCCAAGTTTGAGTACCTATTTTCACGATTCTGTAATTCTCTATATTGTCGCCCTCGTCATTGTTCTCAACATCTGGCGCACAGGAGAATAGCAACGAGGCATAAAGCACCGCTGCAAAAGGCACAAAACGTGGAGATTTAGCCATATTGGGAAGATAGAAATTTTCTATATTCACCCTAAGTAGGAACAATAAGCCTTAACCTTAACAAGGAGGCTTTTATGGCTATTCCAGCGTACATGAAGATAGATGGCATTCCCGGATCGGTGAATGTTTCAGGAAGAGAGGGCTTTGTTGAAGTCCTTGAATTCAACCACAGGGTTTATGTCCCAACAGACCGCGATGACGGTTCGCTCACAGGCA
>CAZIMU010000056.1:0-10388 GCA_964540355.1 uncultured Fibrobacteraceae bacterium
TTTGGGTTATGCGAACCTCAGCGTCTTTGCCCAGATTGCCCATAAGCATTACTTTATTTAAATAAGCCATATTATCCTCGTTTATTGTGGAGTAAAATAGAAAAAAATCTCGTGCCTATAAAGGCATAAGTAGAACCCTGCCCACGAAGTGATTTGGCAGGGTGAGTAAAAATTGTTTGGAGGCGGTTTTTTGTTGCTTATTTGCAATTAAAAACTTGTCTTTTTTGACAAAAGAGAAATAGCTTTGGGATAGCTATCCATTACACGCAAAAGGACTTTTGCCGCGCCATAAGGCTTACTACGACCAACTTCCCAATTTTGTAAAGTACTGGTACTAATACCCATCATTTGCGCAAATTGACTTTGAGTTAAGCCATAGCGGTCTCTTATACTCCTTATTTCGTGTTCCTCATACACGAATTCTCTAGATGCTTTTTTTTGCCCTTTGCAAATAGCATCCATTTCCTTAACGCTTTCAACAAGCTCGTTAAAATGTTCCTGTTTCATTTTACACCTCTCAAATTTGCTAATATTTTCAATTGTTCTTTCGTCAAATCTTCTTGTTCATTTTTTGCATAAACATAAAGCATAAATATTTTCCCATCAGCGAGCTTCAAGTAGTAGATTACTCTTACTCCACCACTCTTGCCTTTTTGTTCATTGCCCCATCTAATTTTTCTCAAACCACCACTTCCTTTAATTAAATCACCAAATTCAGGGTCATTTATTAAAGCCGTTTGCAAACATCTGTAATTGTCGTCACTCATAAGTTCTTTTACCCGCTTTGTAAAAACAGAAGTTTCAATAAAGGTTAAAGACATAACAGAAATATACAAATTTTTAAATAAATGCGAACTCCGTGCGTTTGAGGGCGGTTGTAAGTGTTGTCTCCAAGCCGCAAGGGGGGCGTTTTTTTTCTACATTTCCAAAGATGCCGCAAATATCAGTGGACAAATTATTATATGGAAGAATACTGAGAATATTGTATATATTCGCTTTTTTGCCGGTTTTTTACTTTATATGGGACGAATACGCAAGGCTCGCAGCCGTGAATATAAGCATAATTTTAATAGTTTCTTGGTATTTGCAGTTTAGAATTCGGCATCAAGATATAGAAAAACCCTATTACCAGCTATGGCTCTCCTTTGTGGAAGCAATTTTTGTATTTGCGGTTATGCTTTGCATTTTCATAAGATATTCCATTGTGGAAAACGAACTGGAAAAAATGCTTGCCGTGGGGTGCGCTTTGCTACTCGCAAGAGCTGTTGCCAGAACGCTTTATATGCTCTCTATGCTGCGCGAGGGTAAATATTTTTTCACAAGCGGATTTTGGTCTAAGGTAGCCACAATAAGCATAAATGTCACAATGCTGGTTTATGTTTTGAACTTGGAGCATTACCAGCAAATTTGCATGGGAGCAACCATACTTCTGCTCTATGCTGCAGCCGTATCTTTTTGCTATCGCTATTACCGTGACCCAACGCATCGCAAACCGCTCTCCGTTTGCAACCAGTTGACTATGAGCCGCATAGTTTTAACACCTGTGTTTTTGTGGGTATTTTTTTACGATGGAGATCTGAATTATCAAAATAACAGCTTGGTGTTTAAAATCCTTGCCCTTGTTATGGTTATAGCCTTTATGGTAACAGATTTTTTAGACGGATATTTGGCTCGCAAATGGGGAGAGGTTTCAACGCTTGGCAAATATCTAGATCCCTTTTCCGATAAAATTTCCAATATGACCGTATTTTTGTGCTTTTTGGCTTCTGGCTACACCTCGGTTTGGATGGTAGCTTTAATTTATTTCAGAGAAGCGAGCATAGAAACACTGCGTACCCTTGCTGCCTCCGAAAAAATAATTATGCCAGCCCGTCAAAGCGGTAAATGGAAAACCGCTATACAAGGTACAGGAATACTTATAATTCTGGTAGGCGCACTTGACCCTCTATACACTTTAATTCCAAATTGGACAGAAATTTGGGAATATTTGCCATACTCGGTTATGGCGATAATAACCTTTGCAACCATAGCAAGCGGAATAGATTATTTCGTTTCCAGCAAAGATGTACTAAAAAAGTATGTTTAATAACAGTTAACTAAGTGTTAATAAATTCTTGAATTCTAAAAATCTGCACAAAAATGTCAACACCTGTTTGCAAAATTCACTTTTTAGGATTTTTTTTCCCGTTTTTTACGTCTAATAGGTAACGAAGAAAAAATGGAGGTATTATTATGCTTATGATTAGGCATTTTTGCATTTTGGGTATTGCGGCTTGCAGTTTGTGGAGCGCAGTGATTGGTTTGTTGCTTGTAGCTTGCAGCGGTAGCGGCGGCGATAACAGCAGTAGCATAGGGGGTGGCAGCGGCAATGCCACAGATGGGGTTGTTAAACTGTTTCTTGGAAAAGTCCAAGTTCCAATGTTTGACAGTATTTCTGTGGATGTATCTGCCGCAGATATGGCAAACATTCACATATCCAAAAAAACTTTGGAGGAAAATCTGAAAATAGAAGGAATCCCGCAGGGCGAAACCAGAAAGTTTGAAATAAAAATATATGCGGATTCTGGAGTGCTTGTCCAAAAAGGAGAAGCCACTGCGGATATAAAAGCAGGTGAAAGCATAAATATTCCAATAAAACTGGAGGCTCTCGTCGGTTTTCTAAAGTTGGAAATTCCGCTTGGTCTTACCAATGATACAGGGGTTAGTTCTGGAAAACTATTTTTAGATGATATGGAATTTGATATGAAAATTGAAAATGGAAAAGGAGTATTCAATACCAATTCCTTGCCTTTGGATCAAGATTTCAGTATGCGAATTGAACTTAAAGATGAAAACGGAGAAATTCTATTCACTGGTTCAAAAAATACAAGTTTATCTTCTATTTCGCAAACAGAAACGATGCAATCGCAATCCAATCGAGGCTCGGTTATTCTGGAATTGTCGGCAAGTTCTGCGGGATCTTCGCAAGGTTCGGTAACAATTCCATCAAATTCCAGACCGCCAAAAAATTACGGAGAGGTATTTTTCACGGAAATTTTTGCAGATCCCAAAACAAATGGAAATGATTTTGAATATTTGGAAATTTATAATGCAACACTAGATACTTTGGAACTATCCAGTTGCCGTATAGCGCGTGATAGAAATACTACAGCCAATACCTATAAATTTGATATGCCAAGCAACATAACTTTAGCACCAATGGAATTTCTTTTCTTTGGGCGCGACAGTGTTCAAAACGCACATTTCAATTATAAAGGGCTCACGCTTGTAAACGCCGGACAGAGCCTAGGCATTTTCTGCGGTAATTCTGTTATAGATTCCATATATTTCTCCAAAGCGGAAAATTTCCCCTTAAAAACTGGAACCGCTATGCAACTTCCCATAGATAATTACGAAAACCGCGCACTTGGCTCATCTTGGTGCCTTGGATTTAGCCCTGGAGAGGATGCTGTTTGTCAGTAAACTGCCATTCTCTATTACCAAAATTTATGTAAAAGTATCCGTCTAACATATTCGATTTTTGCGGGTCTTGCAATATTTGCAAGGCTGCCCGCAAATATTTGAGTTCTACCAATATGTGGTCACGGCTCATGCAGTTCAAAAACGGACCTTCTGGGTAAAGCGTGGGGCGAGGCTCATCGTCTATCATTTTATTTAATCTGGCAATCTCTTCCCTTAATTTTATTTCGTGTTCTTCCAAAAGCCTTATTAAATTGCTCTTGTTTTCCAAACCAAATAAAAAAGCATAACCCAAAGTTCTAGGGTCATCGTTAAATCCAGTTAAATGTTTGATTATCTCTCTATTCAAGGCTCCCCTGCCTTTATCTGTTATGCTATATACTTTTGCTGGTGGGTACTTTGCTTTTTGAACCATTTTGCCTTCTATGCAACTGTGATTCTCTAGATAATTCAAGCGATTATATACGGTAGAAGGGCTTATCATAGCCCATCTTTCCAATTCCCTTTCCTTTATTTTAGAAATAATATCATATCCGCTTGAAGACTCCTCCAATATAAATCCCAGTAAAACCAAATCGTAACGATTCATATCACTCCCTAATCTGCCCATTGCCCTTTAGTAACCACTTGTAGCTGCAAAGGCTTTCCACACCCATAGGACCTCTTGCGTGCAATTTATCTGTGGAAATTCCAACTTCTGCGCCCAGCCCATACTCGCTTCCGTCTGCAAAACGAGTGCTTGCGTTCAGCATAACGCTGGAGCTATCAACATTGTTGGCAAAATATTCCAAAGCATCATTATCTTCTGCAACTATTGCATCTGTGTGATGACTGCCATATTTTTCTATATGTTCGCAGGCTTCCTCAACTCTATCTACAAAACCAACTGAAATTTGCAAATCCAAGTATTCTATTCCAAATTTATTGTAATGAAGTTTTACTCCTGCTTCTTTTAATGGAGCTAAAATTTTCTCTACTGCATCACTGGATAATTCCTTGTGGAAAAGCACAGTTTCTGCGGCATTGCACACACTTGGGCGTTGTACTTTTGCGTTATATAAAATATTAGCTGCTTTTTCCAAATCTGCGCTTTTGTCTATATAAACGTGGCAAATTCCATTGAAATGCTTTATAACAGGAATTTTTGACTGTTCGCTCACAGCCCTTATCAAACCCTCTCCACCCCTTGGTATAACCAAATCCAAATATTGATTCTGCTTTAGCAATTCACCGAGCAATTCACGGTCTGGGTTATCTATGTATTGAACCGCGTTTTTTGAAATGCCTTCTTCGGCAATGGCTTCGCAAAACAATTTTGCCAAAAAATAGCTTGAATTTACAGATTCCTTGCCACCGCGCAAAATAACAGAATTGCCAGCTTTGAAGCAGAGGGCTGCGCCATCTATCGTAACATTTGGGCGGCTTTCGTAAATAAAGAAAATTGCCCCAAGCGGAACGCTAATGCGGCTAATATCTATGCCGTTTTTTAGAGTTCTATATTCCAAAACTTTGCCTAGAGGGTCTGCAAAAGAAGCAATTTCTTCTACTCCACGTGCCATATCTTCTATGCGTTTTGGATCAAGGGCAAGGCGGTCTATCATATAGCTGGTTAAACCTGCCGCTTTTGCCGCTTCCACATCTTTTTTATTCTCTTCTATGATATTTGCCTCATTAGTACGAATGGAAGCCGCAACTTTCTGCAAAGCCCTATTGCGAAGCTCAAAACTCAAAGTTCTAAGTTCAAGCGAGGCATTTTTTGCAATACCTGCGACACTTACGGCAATATTAGAGTTTTCCATTTTCAAAATTTCCTAAATTTAGACAGATGCAGGGCAATATAGAAAAAAAAATCAACAAAACCCTTGAAAAATCTTCAGTGTTTAGAACTTGGAGAATATTATTCCTTTGCGTTTGCATTATAGCTTTTGCACTTTTCTTAAGATTTTTTGTTTTTTCGGTTTGGAAATTTGAAAAAAAGCGTATTTTTGTGTGCGAGCTTGAATTTTGCAAGGAAAAATCTAAAAAGGGAAATTTGCTACTGGTTAAGATAAGCAATGGAAATTCTATTCTGTTAAGGCAAATAGGAAGAAGCGGAGAAGAAATAAAACTCGTCACTCCTTTTGATACACTCTCCTTTAACATTCCTCAAAAGGGTGATACCATAGTTTTTGAAGATTTAAATCCTATGCTTTGGGATGCTGCTCATTCTCTGTATAGGGAACAATTCCCTGAAAAAAAAATCAAAACCGATATTTCTTTGAGTAGCAACGAAGAAAAGGATATTCCTTTTTCTTATGTTGGCAGGGCAAGCATTTCTGGCCGCCCCGCCTCCGAAAAGGAAGTGCCATTTTTGCCTTGGCAAGAACTGAGGCTTTTGGAACTTCAACTGCAAAAAATTTTCCCAGCCATAGATAGTATTCATTTTAAAAGAAAAATATTATTTGCAGATTCCTTGGAAGAAATAAAGGATTTTGTAGTTGAAGAGGAGCTTTTTTATCTATCTTGCGAAAAACCAAGGCAACACAAGCTATGCTACGACAGCCGTGAAAAAGGATTTTTTAGAAAAAGCGAGATTAAGGGGCGGGCTATCCGCTATCGTTAGACCATCACCTCACACACCTCACAGAAAGTCCCAGTTCGCTTTTGGAACCAACATCTGAGAGCATAACATCGTAGCAAATATAACCCATTTCGGAGCAATATTGATTAATCAACACGTATTTAGCCGAAACATCTAAATGTTCTTGTTCTGTGGCAGTCCACCAAGCGGCTTGCAAATCCATTCCTGTAAAACGAGAGAATTTGCGAAGGCCGCTAGGCAGGGCATAAAAGCCAAAATCGTCTGTTCCGTTTCCCCTGCTCCAACTGTACTTTGCTTTAATCGCTCTAGCATTGTCTTTGCCTCCTGCAAAATCTATAAGCTTTTGCCACTCATCTTGGCTTGGCAAATGCCAACCCGCTGGACAAACATTCTTTGCAGAATTCCAATCGTAAAGACGACCGTATTTATCGCAGTTCTCTTTGAGGTCGTCAAAGCACCAGGAATTGCCCGTTTTGTAATTCAGATTTTCTGCCAGCCAAGTTTGCTTGTCTATTTTCACATATTTATAGATTTTGCCATTTCTGGAATCGACAAAAAAATCTTTTGCAAAATAACCATCTTCCATATATTTGTATGTCTGTGCATAACTCGGATTATGTTCAACGGCTTTTTTATAGTTCTTTGCCGCTTCGCCGTAATTTTTCTTGCTCTTGAAAATATCGCCAATGTTTTTATATGCCTCTGCAAAATCAGGTTTTAACTGCACTGCCTGGCTGTAATATTTTATTGCTGCATCTTGCTGCTTGTTTATTTCGGCAACATAGCCTTTTAAGAAAAATTCATTCGCTGTTTTGGGAGTGCTTATTGCCTCTGCCAGCATTTTATATTTTGCCACAAAATATTCAGAAAGCTCTTCAACCGGAGTTTGCTTGGCTTCTGGCAACATATAGCCCATTTCTATGGCTTTCATTTTGTATTCTGTGCCACTCGCTTTATTTCCCTTTTTGAGCAAAGCCTCTCCCAAATAGAGATATGATTCTTGCATAGTAGAATCCAAATCTATGGCTTTTTTTGCGTATTCTATTGTTTTATCGTATTCCTGTTTGAAAAAATATACTTCTCCTATATTGTTGTAGGCATAAGGCAAATTTTTAGCGGAATTTAAACTGATGGCTTTGCTCAAATATTCAATTGCCTTATCGTAATTCTTTTTGTGAAAATAAACACCGCTCATAAGGTCGTATATTTCGGCTTTGTCTTCTGGCTGATATTTAATGGCTTTTTCAAAATACTCCAATGCCTTGTCGTAATTTTGCTTTCTGTAATAAGCAGATCCTATACTAATATAAGCGTCTATTTTAGGTTCTAATTTAATAGCCGTTTCATAAAATTCAATTGCCTTTGAGTAATTGCGCTTTATGCTGTAAATGCTTCCCATAGTTCTGTATGCTTTCACGTGTTTAGAATTCAAATCAACAACTTTTTTCAAGTACTCCATAGATTTATCGTAATCTTGTTTTCTTATGTATGCAATTCCTATATTGAAATATATGTTTGCATCTCCGTCTCCAATTTTCAAATCTATGGCTTTTTTGTAATATTCTATTGCCTTGTCAAAATCCTGTTTGTAAAAATAAGCTGTTCCAATGCCGTGAAGTGCCGCATATTCTGCTTTTGGGCTAGGTTTCAACTTAAGGGCTTCTTCATAATATTCTACAGCTTTAACGTAATCTTCTTCGTCTCTGCTAATGGTTCCCAAATAGGAATAAGCATCGGCAAAATCGGCTTTTTGCTCAATGGCGTGTTTAAAATATTCAGCTGCCTTTTCAACATTTTTTATTCTCTCATAATAAATATCTCCAATATCGTAATATGCCTCTGCTTTATCTGGTGAATATTCAACAACTTTTTTGAAATATTCATCGGCGTTTTTGTAATCGTATTTGAAAAAATAAATAAATGCCATAGTGATGCAGGCTTCAACATTATTTGGGTAGCTGGGTTTTAAATCTAAATATTTTTTAAAATAATCCATTGCCTTGTCCAAATCTTTTTTGCCAACGTATATCACTCCTGCATAGAAATAAGCTCTTGCATAGCCCGCTTTTAACTCGATGGCTTTGTTATAATATTTTAATGCCTCGTCTTTATCTTCGTCTATTTCTGCAATATAAGCTTTCAAGAAAAAGTCATCTGCTGTTTTGTGATTCTCTATTTTTTTTGTTATTTCCCTGATTTTTGCTTTTAAACTGCTGGAAATTTCTTGGGCAGGAACTTGCTTTGCCGTAGCCAACACTTCCATATAATCGTTGTTTTCTGCTTGATTTTTGCTTATTCCTGCCTCGTGCTTGGCATTATGGCAGCCAAACGCAAAGCAAAGCGATAAAATCATTGCAAGTTTTCTATATTCATTCATAAAACTCTCCAAAATGTCGTTAAAAGATATAAAAAATATAATAGCCATTGCAAGCGGCAAAGGCGGTGTGGGAAAATCCACCGTTGCCGCTAATCTTGCTATGGCAAGTGCACTAGAAGGAAAATCCGTTGGCATTTTGGATGCCGATTTATACGGGCCAAGCATGGGATTGATGTTTGGTTTGAACAGTGATGCTATGCCCTCATTCTCTCACGGCGTTAAGGTTGCCTCCCTTGCCCAATTGTTCCCAGCAGAAAAGGCAAATGCTTGGAGAGGCCCTAGAGCAGCAGCCTTGATTAACAATTTGCTGAATTTCGTGGATTGGGGAAATTTGGATATGCTGTTTATAGATATGCCTCCGGGCACTGGAGATGTTCAACTTTCCATTATTCAGGGCTGCAAATTGAACGGTGTCATAATGGTAAGCACACCGCAGGAGGTGGCTCTCGCGGATTGCGTAAAAGGCATTGACCTTTTTAAGGAATTGAATGTACCTATTTTAGGTTTGATTGAAAATATGAGCAGTTTTATTTGCGATAAATGCGAAAAAGAGCATTTTATTTTTGGCAAGGATGGTGCAAAGAACCTCTCAGAAAAAATGGGTATTCCTTTTTTGGGGCAAATTCCCATTGAAGCATCGCTTATGGAAGGTGGAGAAAAGGGTTTGCCAGCAGTGCTTGCGAACCCAAATTGCACAGGTGCGCGTGTGTTTGGGGAAATAGCAGCGAGGTTGTTGGAGTGTTCGCAGTAACAGGCAAATATGCCAAAGCAATAGTGTATGCAAGTGATGTTGAAGAAGCTTGTAGCAACCAAATTAGAGAAATACTGGACAATGAATTTTTAGCTGATGAAAATATAAGAATAATGCCCGACTGTCACGCAGGAAACGGTATTTGCATAGGATTTACTTCAACACTCAACGGCAACTGGGCTGTTCCAAACTATATAGGAGTGGACATAGGATGTGGAGTAGCCTCATACCCAATTGACAAAACCGAAATTGATTTTAGAAAATTTGATGTGCAGGTTAGGAGAAGCGTTCCTTCGGGATATGAAATCCATAAACGTTTTGACGAGGATAGATGCAAAGACGTTTATTCAAAAGTGGCAAAAAACTCATTCCATATATTCGTTGAGGAATTGAACGAGCTGGTTAAAAAACTGGGGTTGAATTTCCGCTCTAAACTTTATGTTGCCCAATCTATGGGAACTTTGGGCGGTGGCAATCATTTTATAGCCATAAACGAAAACTCGGCTGGAAACAAATTCATAACAGTGCATACTGGTAGCAGAAATTTTGGGCTGAAGATAGCAAACCATTTTCAGAAAAAGATTGGCGAAAAAGGCTATCTATCGGGTGAATTATATGATGATTACATATATGCTATGGAATTAGCACAGAGATACGCTGAGTTCAACCGCGCCAAAATTTTGTGGGAATTAGTTAGGCATTTTGATATGAATTTTGAAAAAAGCAATCTCATTGAATCGGTGCATAACTACATTGACATAGATAACAAGATAATGAGGAAAGGAGCCATTTCAGCCCAAGAAGGAGAAATTTGCTTAATTCCAATAAATATGGCAGACGGTGTGCTTCTATGCAAAGGAAAGGGCAATCCTGAATGGAACTATTCTGCCCCGCACGGAGCAGGAAGAGTGCTTTCAAGGACAAATTCCAAAAAGAGTTTCTCAATGGAAGAATACAAAGAGAGAATGAGCAATGTGTGGAGTTCTTGCGTGAACGAAGCCACCCTTGACGAATCGCCTATGGCTTACAAGAAAATGGAATATTTGATGAATTTCATAGGCGACACCGTTGAAGTGCTCGACCATTGGAGCGAAGTTTACAATTTCAAGGCGGCGGAGTGAGCAATCCTTATCACATAGGCTCTCCGCTTGATTTCTGCCACAGCTCCTTGCACTCATCCGAGCAGAAGTTGTGCAGCTTGGGATAGCTCTCGTTTGCGT
>CAZIMU010000057.1:0-10245 GCA_964540355.1 uncultured Fibrobacteraceae bacterium
TTTTAATCCTTGCCGCTTCGGCGGCATTGTTGTTTTTGGCTTTTATTTATTCTCTCATAAGCCATGTTTTTCACTTAACCCGCAAAACAGAAAACGAGCTAGACAATATTCTTGGTAGCGCAGATTTCAAAGAAATTGTTTTTCAAGGCCGCTTTGTACCATGCCTCATAGCTTTTGCCCTTTTAGATTCTAAATTTAATGATATTTGGTATATTGGGCTTGCTGGGCTTTTTGGCATATATGTTTTAATTTTCTTTATCCCCGAAATTTTAGCACTCAGATTCCCGGATTCTCTTTTAAAATTCTGCATAAAAACCTACAGAGTTCTCAAATATATTTTTTGGCCAAGCGCAAAAATCAAATTGCTTTTGCAAAAATTATTTTTGAGCATTTTGGGTTACGATAGCAGGCTGTCTTTTTTGCCAGAATCCATGCAAGCAGCCATGAACAACGAAGACTCCCATTCTGCTTTAGAAGAAGAAGAAAAGCAGATGATAAGAAATATTTTCGATTTTGGAGATACTCCCGTGCGGGAAATAATGACCCCTCGCGTTGAAATGCACGCAATAAATGTTCAAACCCCGCTCCCAGATGTTATAAAGCTCCTGAACAGCGAAAGGCACAGTCGTTTGCCTGTGTATTTAGGTTCCATAGATAACATAATAGGTATTCTCTCCAATAGAGAATTTTTGGCGTGGTACACCGAGAGAGCGCATGAATCTTTTGATTTGGAAAAACTGGTGCGCCCCGCTGTTTTTGTGCCAACAGGAAAAAAGCTAGACTCACTTTTGCGTGAACTCAGGGAGAGCAACAACCATTTGGTTATAGTTGTTGACGAATATGGAGGCACCGCAGGACTGGCCACTATGGAAGATATTTTGGAAGAGATAGTTGGCGAAATAAATGACGAAGACGATTCAGAAGAAGATATGGGCTTTGTTAAACTGCCATCTGGGCAATATATGCTAGACCCTCTAATTACCCTTTCCGATTTGGAAGACCGAATGGGTATTCATTTTGACATAGAAGAAGATGAGCATATAGAGACCCTTTCCGGACTTATACAGCACACCCTTGGTTCTTTGCCAAAAACTGGAACCACAGTTCAAATCCAAGGCTACACATTTAGGATAAAAAAAATGGACGGTACCAAAATGGAAGAAGTTATTTTGGAAACGGAATTTAAACAATCAACATTCCCCCCTTGAATGGAGATTTTTTATAAAAATATCACTTTAATATCACTTCAATTTGTTAAAATAGTGTTAAAATTTGGTTAAAACCCGTTTTTTTTGTCAAAAAATGAGTTTTTGCCAGATAAATAATATATATTAGTGAAGATATGTTAAATTAAGGAGGCTGTATGAAAAAAGGGCCAGAATTCTTGTTTTTGGTTGTTTTTGTAGTGTGCATAGTTTTTTTTGCTTGTACTGAAAAAACACCAGAAGAAGAAATGAACGCTAATAGTTCTAGTGATATAGGCTCTTGTTCCAGCAGTTTTGATAGCCCTGATTATTCCAGTGATTCCGTAGAAAATTCCAGCGATTCGCAAAACCAAGAAATCTCCAGCAGTTCTGGCGGCGAGGTTGCAAATAATGGATCTAGCAGTTCACAAGACCAAAGCTCTGTCGGTTCCTTTTCCTCCTCCTCTACGCCTGTTTCACCTTCTTCGTCTTCTGCACTTGGAATCTCCTCTAGCAGTTCACACATTCCCCAAGTAACCGACCCAGGTGCAAATTGCGCTTACCAGCCCAGTTGGTGCGGTGGAATAACTTTTGAAAATGTGAAAAAAACAAGTATGGATGCAGCAGACGTAGGTGCCACAGATAAGGGGCAAGAACGTCCTAACTGCATATATGCAACAGCAATTACACAAATAGGAAACGAAAGTGCTGGAATTTCTATAAATGGCAAACAGTTTGCAAATGGTTCCGCTTCAAGATGCGGTGGAGGTGAATGGGGCGATGCCACAGCGTGTGCCACAAAATTTGCCAGCGTGGCAAAAGTGGATGGTGGCTATTATATTTACATTCCAGAGTGGGCAGGGCAAAAGTTCCAAACAACTGGAGGTCAACCATCTTGCCCTGGCACTCCTGTAACTCCTGTAAGCAGTTCTTCCAGAGCTTCTTCTTCTTCTGTCGCTGGTGGAAACACAGGTACTTGCGTGGCACCAATGGATGGTCTCCCACCTAATGGCACAAAATCTTGCATTAAAGTAGGCTCTAAATGCTATACCTGCAATCCCGACCGTGGCAATGATTGTTCTCAAGGCTGGATTTGGCAAGGCGGCAATGTAAGCGACCAATATTGGTATAAAGAAGTTTCTTGCACAGAAAACAGCGGTGTCGGCACAACATACAATTTAACTTGCACAGGCCTTGCTCAAACAGGGGTTGCAGGAACAGCAATCTCACAACCAACCGTGAAATGCAATGGCGATAATGCCTCTGCTACCTTTGCGAGCGCACCTAATTGGAGCAATCCTGTTGCTGGTACATTTAACGTGACAGCAACGGCAAATTGCGGCGGAAACAAAACCGTTAGTTGCGGAACCTTAACAGTTAGCGCGGCTCCATCTGCCTCCTCCACTGCCCTAACCTGCACAGGTTTAGCTGCAACAGGAATTGCAGGAACTGCAATTACACAACCAACCGTAAAATGCGGAAATACCACCGTTTCTAGCCCAGCCTTTACAGGGGCACCCACTTGGAATAACCCCACAGCAAACACTTATACCGTATCTGCAAATGCAACAGGGTCTTGCACACAAGCAGCATCTTGCGGAACTATAAAAGTTAGCCCAAAATTAACCTGTGGTAACCCCTCACCACAAAATGTAACCGCTGGCATTTCGGTAACGGCGCCTACTGTTACTTGTGGCAGCACCAACATCACAAGTGGGCTTTCTTGGAGTGGTGCCCCCACTTACTGGAGCAGTCCAGAATCAGGTACTTTCAATAATATCAAAGTAACGGTAAGTTCCGGTGATTGCAACGGTCAAACCGCAACGTGCGGCACATTGACGGTTGGCAACAAACTCACTTGCGGCAATATTGCGCAATCGATAACAGTTGGGCAAACTCCAACAAAGCCATCAGTGACCTGTGGTTCCGCTGCGGCTACTAATATCACTTGGAGCCCAACTTCCATTAACAGTGCTATCAACACAGCACAGACAATTAACAATATAACTGCAACCGCAAGCTGTGGTGGCAGCAATCAAACTGCTACTTGTACAGGTTCAATAACAGTTAACGCTCAACAAACCACTCCGAGTTCTTCAAGCGGTAATGGCGGTGGCGGCAGCACATACACGCCAACAGCACCCGGAAACGAAACTGCAAAAACAACTCAATATTGGGATGCTTGCAAACCAAGTTGCGCTTGGAGTGGCAAATCTGGTGTAAGAGCCAGCAGTTGCAATATATCTGGTGGCGGCAAAGCCAAGAACGATGATAGAAGCGCATGCGATGGTGGACCTTCATTTACATGTATGGACCAAGCTCCTAGAAAAGTTGGCAATGTGAGCTTTGGTTATGCTGCAATTCCTATGGGACAATGCGGCGACTGCTATCAATTAGATTTCCCCAACGGCCATGTTATGGTTGTTATGAATAGCAATACAGGAAACTTGAACGAAGGTGCTAAATTTGATATTATGATTCCGGGCGGTGGTGCTGGTGATTTTGATGCTTTAACAAAGCAGGTTCAAAACAGTGGCGTAAGCAATCCAGATATGGGTAGCCGTTATGGTGGATTTAGGCTCGCGTGCAACAATTCTGCGAGTTGCGTAAAACAAAAATGCGATGCAACTTTCAAAAACCTTCCAGATTTGAGAGCTGGTTGCAATTGGTATGCAGACAATTTGGGCACTAGTATGCAAAGCTTTGACAATCCAACTGTTAAGTATAAGAAAGTTACTTGTCCATCGGAATTAACAAGTAAGTATTAGGAGGTATTATGAAAAAGGTGTTTGGAATTTTGCTTTTGCTAGCTTTTGCAATAGGCGGAGTTTTCTTTGCGTGTTCCAATAATGAGAACCCAGATTTACAAAACGTAGGCAATCCTAGCGGTCCTGTCCATTCCAGCAATTCTAACAATACTGTTGTTAGTTCCAGCAGTTTCAGCGATCCTCCTACTGAATATTCCAGCAGTTCTGTTATCGTTGATAATCCAATCAGTTCTTCCAGCAGCCTTGAAGATTCCAATCCCGTTGTTTCTTCTTCTTCTATAGCCGCCACGCCTATCAGTTCTTCATCTTCTGTGGCAATTTCCTCAGCGGTGGTTGTGTCAAGCAGTTCTTCCATACCCACCATACCCACCATACCCACTTGCGCTTATCAAACAACTTGGTGCAACGGTACTGCTTTCAGCAACGTAAAAACAGCAAGCCTAAATAGTGCAACTGGCTCAGGGATTTGCACATTTGCAACATCAGCTACAATGCTAGGAAATTTCAACAATGCCACTGTGAACGGACAAAAGATAGATAAATGCGGCAATTCAGGCTGGGGTCAGCAACCTTGCGCTACTGTTTTGGGCAGTGTCGCAAAAGCAGATGGCGGATATTATATCTATGCGTCTGATTACTACGCAGATTTCACCGTAACTGGCGGCACACCGAGTTGCAATGGCAACTCTCCAACTCCGGGAACTTCTTCTGCTTCCAAGCCAAGTTCCTCTAGTGCAACATCTGGCGGTGGCACTTCTTCGGCAGGCAACAGCGGCACACCTAGCTACACACCAACATCACCTGGAAACGAAAGCGGACAAACAACCCAGTATTGGGATGCTTGCAAACCGAGTTGCTCTTGGAGTGGCAAAGGCGGCAAGCAAGCCAATGCCTGTAACATCACAGGTGCTAGAATTGGTCATAACGATAGCGACAGAAGCGCATGTGATGGTGGAACCGCCTTTACCTGCATGAACCAGGCCCCTTGGAAAGTGGGCAATGTAAGCTTTGGTTTTGTTGCAGTTAATGACGGTCAATGCGGCGACTGCTATCAATTGAATTTCCCAAATGGAGAGGTTATGGTTGCTATGAAAACCAATATTGGAGGCATAAATGGTAAATTTGACATTATGATTCCGGGTGGTGGCGTTGGCGATTTTGATGCTTTAACAAGGCAAGTCACAAATAGTGGCGTAAGCAATCCGGATATGGGTGTACGCTATGGTGGATTTAGAGGTAAATGCGGCTGGGAATACAGCCAGCAAAGTGTTAATTGCGTAAAGAAAATGTGTGAAGATGTTTTCAAAAATCTTCCAGATTTAAAAGCTGGTTGCCTTTGGTATGCAAACACTTTGGGAACTGATAATGCTAGCTGGAACAATCCAAATGTCAAATATAAAAAGGTTGATTGCCCAAAAGAATTAACAGATAGATATTAATGAGCAAATTCCGCCCCTGCATAGACCTGCATAATGGCAAAGTAAAGCAAATAGTTGGTTCTTCGCTTTCGCAAAACGAAAGCGAACTTAAAACCAATTTTATTTCCACAAAACCCGCAGAATGGTATGCCGAACTCTATAAAAAAGACGGCTTAAAAGGTGGGCACATAATAATGCTTGGTAGCGGCAACGAAGAAGCTGCTTTAAAAGCCTTAAAAGCCTACCCAAACGGAATGCAAATAGGCGGTGGAATAAACGATGAAAATGCAGAAAAGTACTTGGAAGCAGGAGCCGCCGCAGTAATAGTCACAAGCTATATATTCCCAAACGGCAAATTCTCATTTGAAAATTTAAAAACCTTGTCCAGCAAAATTGGCAAAGAGCATTTGGTAGTGGATTTGAGTTGCTATGGAGATCAAAAAAAATGGGTAGTAGCCATAAATCGCTGGCAAACCATCACCGATTTTCACATAAGCAAAGAAAATTTGGATATGATTTCTGAGCATTGTTTTGAATTTTTGGTACATGCAGCAGGTGTTGAGGGCAAGCAGCAAGGTATGGATTTGGAACTGATTAAATTCTTGGGTGCTAACTCCCCTATTCCCGTAACTTACGCAGGTGGCGCAAACAGCCTGAAAGACTTTGAAACCTGTAATGAGCTATCAAAAGGAAGGGTGGATTTGACTATAGGGAGTGCATTGGATATTTTTGGCGGAAATTTGCCTTATGAGGGGTGCAGGAAATTTGTGTGAATTTCTAATAAACCCTCAAATTATTCGTCTTTATCTCAATGCTATCGCCTACCTGCCTCAATACGCATATCCCATATTTTTCTGCTTCTTCCAAAACTTTTTGATTAAATGAGAAGCCTGCTATGCCAAGATAGGCTTTGTGTTTAGAATATTCTGGCCAAAGCTCCCTGAATTTTGGTAATCTCTCTTCTGCTAATTCCTTGACGAACTTAGGATGTATCCTGTGTTTTGTCTCTATTATAGCCACGGATTTTCCATTCACCAAAACAATGTCAAATTCTATCAGCGAAACTCCATTTTTGCGGCATTCCAAGTTAGGTATCATTTTGTCATATCTCTGCCCTGCGAAAGTAAGTTTTTCCGTCAATATATTTTGAAAAAACTGCTCCGCATGAGAGCCAATATTATCATCTACGCCACCCATTCGCCTAGATAGCTCTTTTATCATTCTATCAGTTTCTTTTTGCTCAATCGCATTTTCCTTCATTAGGAGATCAATTTCTTTAATTCTAGCAGCGGCTTCTCTATTTATAGCAGCGGCTTCTCTATTTATAGCAGCGGCTTCCTTCCTATCTTCAGCAAAGCTGGCAACTAAATCTTTCAATTCTTGGTCGGTCATAAATATCCTCTTTGTGGTTTTACAACATAAATATAGCTATAAATATAAGAAATATGCTCAAAAAATATGAAAACCCAACATTTGGCATACAATTGTTGGCAAAATTATGCAAAGAGACATTTTTTTACTATATTCTCCCTAGCATCTCTATAAAAGAGGATTTATGAGCCAAGAAAAATTGTTCGCAGAGTTCCCCGATGTTTCCACAGAAGAGTGGGAATCCACCATACAGGCAGACCTTAAAGGCGCAGATTACGAAAAAAAGCTGATATGGAAAACACTGGAAGGCATTTCCGTTAAGCCATACTACCGCAAGGCAGACACAGACGGCATATCTTGGCTTTTGAACAACCTCCCCGGCGAGTTCCCCTTTGCCAGAGGCACAAAAAAAACCGACAATAACTGGGAAATAAGAGAAGATATTTACGAACAAGACGTAGCCGCTGCAAACTCAGCCGCAAAACACGCCTTGGAACGCGGTGCAGAAGCCGTTTGCTTTAAAAATGGACAAGAAGACCTAAACGCCCTCCTAAATGGCATAGATTTGAGCAAAACCCCTGTTTATCTCAATTTTGGCACAAAAGCAGAACACGCTCTAACGCTTCTCTCCAAATGCTCAAAATCCGCAAAAGGCGGCATAATTTACGACCCTCTAACGGAACTCGCTCAAAGAGGCAAAATAAGTGTTGCAAAAGATTCCATCTTAAAAGAAGCGGCAAAAGCGGCTGCCTTTGCCGTTAAAAATTTACCTGCCGTAAATGCCATAACTGTTCAGTCTCACCCATATCACAATGCAGGTGCAAATATAATTCAAGAACTCAGCATAGCCTTGAGTACAGGCTTGGAATACATGAACGCCCTAACAGACGAAGGTCTAACCGCAGAGCAGGCTGCTAGCCAAATAACATTTAGCATCAGCGTTGGCTCAAGATATTTCCTTGAAATTGCAAAAATCCGCGCGTTCCGTGTTTTATGGGCAAACATACTCAAAAAATATGGAGTAACAGGAACTGCAAAAATTCACGCAAGCACATCAATGTGGAACTCCACCGTATTTGACCCAAATGTGAATATGCTCCGCGTAACAACTGAGGCAATGAGTGCCGCCATAGCAGGCGCAGATGCCATAACCGTTATCCCTTACGATGCCGCATTCAAAACACCAGACGAATTCAGCTGCCGCATTGCTCGCAATGTTCAGCTTTTGCTCAAAAACGAAAGCCGCTTCAACAAAATAATAGACCCAGCCGCTGGTTCTTATTACGTAGAAAGCCTAACCGACCAAATTGCCTCCAAATCTTTGGAAGCATTCAAAAAGATTGAAAGTCAAGGCGGTTTGCTCGCATCTCTTTTAAGCGGCTCCGTTCAAAAAGAACTTGCAGAAACTCAAAAGCAAAAAGAAAAATTGATAATGCAGCGCAGAGAAGTATTCATTGGCACAAACCAATATCCGAATTTGCTTGAGAAAATGAGCGATAAAATTAAAAAGACCGATGATTCTCCCAAAGCCGAAGGCGGCGAAGGAACCACAGTTGAAAAATTGAGCATCCGGCGCGGTGCAGAAGTCTTTGAGAAACTTCGCTTGCAAACAGAAGAATATGCCAAAAAAACTGGAAGCGCACCAAAAGTATTCTTGTGGACAGCCGGAGACTTAGCTATGAGGCTCGCTCGCGCAACATTCATCAAAAACTTCTTTGGCTGCGCAGGCTACACTGTTATAGATACAAACGGCATTCCAAACGTTGCAGAAGGTATTGAGCTTGTTAAAAAGAATACCCCACAAATTGTTGTTCTCTGCTCCAAAGACGATGAATATTTGGGACTAGCAAAGGAAATTTTCCCTGCTCTTGAAAAAGAATTCCCAAAAATAATTCGCATAGTTGCTGGCAACCCCAAAGAAGCCGAAGAACTCAAGGCTGCTGGAGCGCAAGACTTCATTCACATTTTAACAAACGCCATTGAATCACTAAGTTCTTACCAAAAGAAACTGGGTGTTGCTTAAAGGTTGCTGATGCTTGAAATAATAAAAGAATTCTTCGCAAAGCATTCTTTAAAATTTTTGTCCATTTTATGCGGTTTTATAATTTGGTTTGGCGTTGTTTCAAAAGAAGATGCAAAAGCCGACATTGAATTGCCAGTTAGAATTATAAATCTCCAAGACAATATGGCTCTTGTTTATCCCTTGGTTCCAGTGATAACTGTGCAATTAGAGGGAAGGGCAATAAGCCTAATTCACTTAAAGTTAAATCGTTCTGCAAGAATTGAGGTTGATTTAAAAAATATGCCGCTCGGATATTCCAGAATATCCAGCGAAAGGATAAACTTTGTCTCTCCCAGCATACCGAACCTTAAAATGCAACGCATTAGACAAACAAATTCCTTAAGCGTTGAATTGGATACAAGAATTGAACAAAAAGTACCCGTGCAATCCAAAGTTCGCACCCAAGCCGCACCAGGTTTTACTTTTTTAAATGCACCAGAAATTGTGCCAGATTCCGTTTATATTTCTGGAGCAAGAAGCACAGTAGCAAAAATAATGTACATTCCAACCGAAGAAATTTCCTTAACAGACTTGAAATGGAATAATTCACTGCCGGTAAAGCTAGATTTATCTGTACTCCGTTCCATAGTGGATATAGCAGACACAACCGTATTTTTACAAGTTCAAATTGAACCTTTAGACCACAAAATATTCTATGATATTCCTGTGCGCTTAATAGGCAGTTTTGATAGAAGCGCATATTCTCTTTCACCTTCAAAAGCTAATGTTGAAGTTTCTGGGGGAAAAGATTTACTCTCTAAAATAGAACCACAAGACATAAATCTCTATATTGAATTCTCAAGATTTTCCATTGAAAACGAAGAGGAACTTAGCCCAACGGTACATATTGCGCAAACTGTCACCAGTTGGCAAATTCTTCCCGAAAAATTCCGCCTTGTAGAAAATGAATCACAATGATTTGGCTCGGAATTGAAAGCAGTTGCGATGATACTGCCTGCGCTATTTTGCAAGAAA
This sequence comes from uncultured Fibrobacteraceae bacterium, assembly GCA_964540355.1. GTDB lineage: Bacteria > Fibrobacterota > Fibrobacteria > Fibrobacterales > Fibrobacteraceae > Fibrimonas. The sequence continues at coordinate 9,779 of CAZIMU010000057.1, forward strand.
ACAAAGAGTCAATTGAAATACTCTCCAACTGCCTTTACAGCCAAATAAACGAACACAAAGCCTGGGGTGGAATTGTGCCAGAACTTGCTTCCAGAGCGCATTTAGAAAAAATTGTCCCTGTGCTTGAACAGGCACTTGAACAAGCAAAAATAAGCATTGAAAAAATTGAGCAAATTGCTTTTACCGCTCGCCCTGGTTTAATGGGTTCGTTATTGGTTGGTGCAAATTTTGCACAAGGGTTAGCAAAAGATTTGGGCATTGAATGTTATGGAATAAATCATTTAGAGGGGCATATTTGCTCTGCAATGCTCTCTAATGGAGAGTGGTTAGCAGATAAGAGTTTTATAGCTCTGATAGTATCTGGTGGGCACACGGAATTGGTTTTGCTAAAACCCGTATTTAAATATTCCTATATTGGCAAAACAAGAGATGATGCGGCAGGCGAGGCTTTTGACAAAAGCGGGAAA
>CAZIMU010000058.1:0-10196 GCA_964540355.1 uncultured Fibrobacteraceae bacterium
CGGTGTTATCTGCGGCAGGTTCTAATTGTTTGAGCAAAAGAATTTCTGCTTTGCCCCCGTGCTTGGTTTTTCCCAGAAGCCGTGCGGGAATAACCCGCGTATTATTCACAACTATGCAATCATCCGCTTTAAATAAAGCCGTTATTTGCTTGCTATCAAAAATCTGCAATGCACCGCCACTTTTTGGGCAGCATAAAATTTTAGTTTTCCCTTTGCCTGCTGTTTTTTGCGCAACAAGCTCTGGTGGAAAAACAAAATCATAATCTTGTAAGTTGTAAGTCAATTTTGCTAAATTAGAAAACATGGAAACCATAGTTTCAATTTTAAATAAAACAACCGATTTTTTGCAAAAACACGGAGTGCCAAATGCAAAGCTAGATTCGCAGCTTTTGCTCTCGCATGGTCTTGGTTTAAAAAGAATGGATTTGTTCCTGAATTTTGACCGTCCTCTTTCTGAACCTGAGCTTGCAAACCTACGCCCGATGGTAGCGAGGAGGGCAAAACGAGAACCATTGCAACACATAATTGGCAACACAAGTTTTAGAGGGCATAATATAAAATGCGATAAAAGAGCGTTAATTCCCAGACAAGAAACGGAACTGATTTTGGATATTATGCCCGCTTTTAGCGGGGTGTCTGCGAAGCAGACAGGGTGTGCTGTGAACATTTTAGACATTGGCACAGGCACCGGAGCCATTGCAATAGCGGCTGCTTTGGAATTGAATGTAAATGTTGTTGCCTGCGATATTTCAGAAGATGCACTTAGCCTTGCAAAGGAGAATGTCGCTTTGCACAAATTGGAAGAAAAAATTTCGCTTGTAAAAAGCGATTTGCTCTCCAATGTACCAAACAATACTCAATTTGAAGCCCTGCTCGCAAATTTGCCCTACATTCCTCTTGGCGATAAAAATTCTCTGCAACCAGAGGTACTCAGTGGCGACCCTCACTTAGCACTTTTTGGCGGCACAGATGGCTTAGATTTAATCCGCAAACTCCTAAACACCTGCGCAAATTATTTAAAACCGAATGCTCCTATAATTTTGGAAATTGCAAGCGGTCAGGAGAAAATTTTGCAAAGCGAAAGTTTTGCTGGAATGAAATGGATTGAAAACCGAAAAGACTATGCCGAGCAAACGAGATTTACTATATTCAACAAATGTCAGAATTAGCATATCACAACGAAAAATTCATCAATAGCGAACACGGAAGGTCTGTTCGCATTATGTCTGAGTTTTTGGCTTCAAAGGCTATTTTAGACGACAACAATATAGACAAAACCATTGTTATTTTTGGTTCTGCAAGAACAAAACCAAAAAATAAATACTATCAAGCGGCAAATAGCCTGGCTTTCAAGCTTGGAGAATGGGCAAAAAACCAAAAAGAAAAATACGCTATATGCACAGGCGGCGGCCCCGGCATTATGGAAGCTGGCAACAAGGGAGCAAAAGAAGCAAATGCTAAGTCTCTTGGTTTTTGCATAGAATTGCCTTTTGAGCAAACCACAAATCCTTATGTGGACAAAAATCTGGAAATTCAATTTCATTACTTTTTCTTGCGCAAGTTTTGGTTCTTGTCAAAATCTGCAGCAATAATAGTTTTCCCTGGTGGGTGGGGAACTTTTGACGAATTGTTTGAATCACTCACTATGCTTCAAAACAAAAAAACAACCAGTATTCCGCTTGTTCTGTTTGGAACAGAATTTTGGAAAAACACTGTAAACTGGCAAAGGCTTATAGACGATGATTTAATAGATAAGTCAGATATGAAATTTATTCACTTTTCTGATGATGTGGACGAGTGTGTGAAAACCATAACACAGCGGGTTGGTTCGCCAAATTCGTAATTTCGTCAAATAATTTTTTTTCGTCTTCTGCTGGTAAATGAGCACCTGGTTCATCGGCTATGATTAAATCTGCATTGCATAGCATTATGCGAGCCGTTGCAAGTTTTTGTCGTTCTCCCCCACTCAAAGCAAAACCGCGCTCCCCTATCCACAAGTCAAGGGAAAAATTTTTGAGTCCCGCTTTTTGCAAAACACTTTGCATTTCTTCTTCTGTTGCATTGGGACTAACAAAAAGCAAATTATCTCTTATTGTTCCTGTGAACAAAAAAGGTTCCTGCTCCAAAAAAACAAAATTAGAAGTTCGCTCTATGGGTTCGCTGCTTGGCAAAAATCCTGCAATGGTATTTGCCAAAAGCGTTTTGCCCGCACCAGAAGGAGCCGAGAGAATTAGAGCATCGCCTTGATTCAGAGTTATAAAATCTGTGTCAGTAGGGACGCGATTAATAGCACCCTTATTGACAGGGTGTGCCAGTCTATCGTAGGCAGATTTTGATAGTGCGCTTTGCAAAGCTACGGCAGGCAATTCCTGCAAAAGTTCAAAAGCAGCTAGAGTTCCGAGCAATATCCCAATCCACACAGGAAAAGAGTAATTGCCTTGACCTATGAAAAACATTCCCGCTAGGCATAGGAATGGAGCGGTTGTTGAAAACATCTCTGCCGCACAGTAAATTGAATAAGTTTTTTTTCTCTTTTCTTCTTCTGTATTTCCCAAATTTTCCCAATTGCTCAAAATTTTTCCAAAAATTCCCCAAGATTTTTTTTCTGCCATTCCCTGCGCAACAGAAAGAGAAAATTCGCTGAATTCTTCGCACGAGCTGCCCCACTGCCAAGCTCTTTTTTTGATTGAAAAAAATGCCAAAACCGAAATTCCAATAAGCAAAAACGAAGCCAAAAAAAAACAAATCGCATAGAGCAAATTTAAATATGCAAGAACGCAAAGGCTCGCTATAAATGAGAGTGTGCCAGCAAACAAAGAAACACCAGCACGTGGAAGCCAAGCCTTATATTCTTCGGCATCTGCGGAAATCCTTGAAAGCATTTCTCCTTCTGAAACTCCTGCTAATTTGTAAGGTACAAGGGGTTCCAAAATTTTATACAAGTGCAAGCGAAATTTTTTAAGCTCTTCAAAAGCGAGCGAATGTGAAAATAACCGCTCAACATAGCGAAAAGCCCCTCTTGAAATTCCAAAAAACCTAACCCCCGCAATTCCAAGCGACAAAGCCGCCATCTCAGGCTGTTCAGATGCCCGCGCAATTAAATAACCCGCAATAGCCATTAACGCGGTGCTGGAAAACCAGCATAAAAATGAGAAACATACCGAAAGCATTTGGGTTAAAATATAGTAATGATTAGCTTAATGTTTGGGATAAGGGATAAGGGACAAGGGACAAGGGATATGAATATGCAGAAAATATGAATAGTTTGGAGGTTTTTTAAAGTTGAACTTTAAAAAACACACAATATTTTTCTATATTTATAAAATGATAAAAAGACACATTTTAAAGCATTTGCTTAAAGTAGCAAGGTTTTTCCCTGCTGTCACAATACTTGGGCCAAGGCAAAGCGGCAAAACTACGCTTGCCAAAATAGCTTTCCCAAAATTACCATACACATCACTAGAAAATCCAGATATCAGAGCACTTGCTTCTGAGGATCCGCGTTCATTTTTGGCAAAATACCCTAAAGGAGCAATTATAGACGAAATACAAAGGGTTCCTCACCTGCTATCTTATTTACAAGAAATTTTAGATAATAGCAAACATAATGGACGTTTTGTGTTAACTGGTTCTCACCAGCCAGAAATTCATGCAGAAATTTCCCAGTCTCTTGCGGGCAGAACAGGTATTTTACGGCTATTGCCGCTTTCCATAGCGGAACTTACCAGCTTTGGAATTGAACAAGATAGAGATAAATATATATTAAATGGGTTTATGCCTGCGGTATATTCAAAAAAAATTCCGCCTAATTTATTTTACAGCAATTATTACTCAACTTATGTGGAACGTGATGTAAGACAACTTGTGCAGTTGAATAATCAAAAATCATTTGAATTATTTATTAAACTTTTAGCAGGTAGAATTGGGCAAGTGGTCAATTTAAATTCCATGGCAGGCGACATAGGTATTTCTTCTGTTACGCTAGCTTCTTGGCTTTCCGTTTTGGAAGCAAGTTATATTATTTTCAGATTACCCTGCTATTTTAACAATTTTGGAAAACGGCTTATAAAAAGTCCAAAAATTTATTTCACAGATGTTGGATTAGCAGCATATTTGCTAGGAATAAACTCTGTTGAGCAAATTTCAAGAGACCCTCTTATTGGCGGATTATTTGAAAATATGGTTGTGGCAGAAGCATTAAAACAGCGTTATAATTCTGGAAAAGAAGCAGAACTCTATTATTTTAGAGACCAAAAAGGGTTTGAAATTGATTTAATTTTGAATGAAAGTCAGAGTATTATTCCAATAGAAATTAAAGCGTCAAGAACCTACAACGCTTCTCTGGCAGACAATATCCGCAAATTCATTTCTTTTTCCAACTCTGCAAAAAAATCTGCCGTTATTTACGCAGGAAAAGAAAATGGGAAAATAAACAATGTGAATTTTGTGAATTTCAAAAATACGACAAGCGTGTTATAGTAACCTCTCCAGCCTCATCACCAACCTCTCTCCCTTCTTGGACTCTGCCAAATCCACAGCGAACACCATTTGCCAATCGTTTTGCTCATCATAATCTTGCAACATTCTGGAAACTTCCCAAATATCGCCCTTCTTTTCAATAGATGTGTGCTTGTTGGAACGACCCTCTGCATCCAGCCTTAGTTCTTTGTGCGTTTCAATATATTCCTTGTGGAGAGCGGCAAGTTTTTTCTCGCTGAACTCCTCGCTAGGTTCAAGGCAATCGGCGGCGGCAGCAAAATCACCTTTGCCCCAGGCAACCAAAAATTGCAGCACAAGAGCTTTGACCATTCGCTCACTAACCGCAAAAGGTGGGAGTGGTTCTTCTTTTTCTTCGGGCAAAATGTATTCTGGGTTTTGCATACGCTGCCACTCGTCCAAAAGCGAAGAATCAACCCTTTGCAGCATTTCACGCAGATAATCTTGCATTTCCAAAATTTCTTCGTTCTTGTATTTTTCTGGAACGGTGTGCGCCAAAACTTTGTAGGCACTGTTTATATGGCGAAGCAATAAACCCTCTATGCGCTCCAAACCATACTGCTTTATATAACCCGAAAAAGAAAAACACTCCGCGAACATTTCCAAAACTATTGTTTGCGGATGAACCCGCTCACCGCACACCCAAGGATGCTTTTTCGCAAACTCGCCAAAACTCTCCTCTAACCACTCCGCATTTTCCGGCTCCGGTGGGCGCATTTCTTCTAGCCTCGCTTGCCTCTCCTCAAACTCCACGCCTTGTGCTTTCATTTCAGAAATGGCTTCGTTTTTTAACCTTGAAAGCTGCTTGCGGCGCACCATTTCTGCTTCTTCCAAAATTGCTTCCACAAGAGTTAGCAGGGTTAGGGCGTTTAAGTCTGCGATTTTTTCAAGGCTCTCCAAAAGCCAAAGGGAAAGAGGCTGGTGCATAGCGAAACGGTCGCTCAAATTCACAGCGGGTTTCCCATTTACTATTATTCCCTGAGCGATGAGAGAGCGGTAAATTTGAATGGCTCTCCTTATATGAACTCTTTTTTGCTCCTTTGAATCGTGGCAGTTCATTATTAGATTGTGCAAATTTCTGCATCCGTTTGTTTGCAAAATTATATTGGCATCCACTGCAAATCTCGAAACCAATTTTTCTGGTTCGCCATTTATGAGCCTTTCAAAATTTGTTTTGTCCCAAGTTATGGCACCTTCTGGCGCGCTTGCTTTTTGAAATTTGCGCCCAGTTTTGCTAAATTTTGCCTCTCTCAATTTGTTCTCTATAACGTGCTCAGGTGCCTGCGCAACCACATAGCCCACGGAATCAAAGCCTCGCCGCCCAGCGCGCCCAGCAATCTGGTGAAAATCCCGCACGGGCAGCATAATTGTTTTTTCGCCGTTGAATTTGCTGAGTTTTGTGAAAAGCACGGTGCGAATTGGAACATTAACTCCAACGCCAAGGGTATCGGTTCCGCAAATAATCGGCAGCAATCCCTGTTGCGCCATTTTCTCTGTTAAAATTCTGTACTTGGGTAAGAGACCCGCATGGTGAAGCCCTATACCCTGCCTAAGCCATCTTTTTATGTCTGCACCAAAGGGGCTGGAAAACCTGAAATTTGCCATTGCCTCTGCTATCTTGTCTTTTTTGAGCAAGCCCGCTATATCTAAGCTCGTGAAAGCCTGTGCGTTTTCTGCCGCCTCGCTCTGCGTGAAATGCACCACATAAACCGGACCCTTGCCCTCGTTAAGCAGTTTTTGAATTTCGTTTGCCAGCGGGCTTTCTGAATATGTGAATTCCAAGGGAACAGGTCGCTCGGCATTTCTTATGCACACGCTTTGCAAACCGTTTAATTTTGTCATCTCGCTTTCAAAAAACGAGGTGTCGCCAAGGGTTGCAGATATTAAAAGAAATTGGGTGCGCTTCATTGTGAGCAAGGGAATTTGCCAAGCCGCTCCCCTTTCTTTGTCGCTGTAATAATGAAATTCGTCCATTGCAACCGCACCTATGTTTGAATTTTCACCCTCTCTAAGCGCAATTTGCTCCAAAATCTCCGCTGTGCAGCATAAAATTGGGGCATTGTGATTAACTGTAGCATCTCCGGTGGAAAGCCCAACGTTTTGCGCCCCGAACTCTTTGCAGAGTGCCATCCATTTTTCATTTACCAAGGCTTTTATTGGGCAGGTATAAACCGAGCGCAGATTTTTGGAGAGCATAAGGCGGTGCAAAAAACTGGCTACCAAAGACTTTCCAGAACCTGTTGGGGTGGCAAGAACAACATTTTTGCCCTCCAAAAGCTCCATAACCGCCTCTTCTTGGGCAGAATAGAGCGAAATACCTTTATTTTCGACATCCGTTAGGAATTCGGTTAGCACATCTGGCATTGGCTTGAAAATTAGTAAATCAAATTTTTACTATATTTATAAATATGATTTACTCCTCAAATTTTCTAAAAAGCAAAATTTTTGCTCTGTTTTTTGCCACAGTTGTTCTTTCTGCTTACGCCGCCGAAGGCAATTTGAATTTTTACGGGCAACGCGGCGTTCACAAAACACAAAGTGCGCAAACACTTGGGCACGGGCGTTTCGGGATCGGTTTTTATGTGGAAGGAGGAAGTCTTAAAAGCATAATAAAAGACCAGCAATTTGATGTTCCCGTATTTTATGTTGACGGAAAACCTTACGGAAACGGAGATGTTCCTTATGAAATAACCGATTATTTCGGCGGAAATGTCTATCCATTTTTGTCTTTGGGGCTTTCTAATTATTTTGATATTTCTATTAGCATTCCGTTCCCATATTTAGAATGGTTGAAAATTGAACCTAAAAACGCTGCAGATAAACATTTGGGAGATGAGTACCCTGGGGCTTGGGGATGGGGAGATTTGTTTATTTCAACAAAAACACGCATACCCTTTGATGAAAATTACCCACTTGATATTGCTGGTTTAATAGGATTTGGTATATACACAAGTACAATAGAAGCTTCTAAAGTAAATTCTTATGGCCCTTGGTTTCGCGACCCGATGTTCGTAAAAATTGAAGGACGGAGTCAAGGCCCACAGTACACATATTCAAACTCATATCCTTTTGTTAAACTTGGGCTCGCATCAACTTTTGATTTTGATAGAACAAACGCAACTATTCCTATCATGCTTCACGCAAATTACACGTATAGATGGTCGCTAGAAGAAGGAGGCAAGAGTTATCCAAATATTCACAGTTATGCCGTTGCCTTAGAATGGACTCCCCTTGAATTCCTTTCTCTTTTTGGGGAACTATATAGGGATATTCCGCTCAGCGGACCAGACGAATTAACGAATTTATCTACCACATCTTTTGGCACAACTTTCCATTTGAGCAAATCGGTTGATTTGCAACTCGGTGCTCAAATATATGTCGGAGACAAAGATTATAAAATAGATTCTTTAACCGTAAATCTTAACTCTGACCGCAGAGCTTCTTACCAAGCAAGATTAATTCCCAATTATTTGGTATTCGGCGGTTTGACAGCTAAAATTAATACTATAGAACCCAAAAAAGAAGAGAAAAGAGAATATCGCAATCCAGATACAGACGAAGACGGAGTGTGCGATGCTTGGGTAGCAGAAAGTGGCAAGCAGCAAGAATTTACAGGTATATGCAAAGGCATAGATTTGTGCCCTTATGAAGCAGGACCGCGAGAAAACAAAGGTTGCCCCGTACAAGAAGCCAAAGTTGAAGTGCAGGCTCCAGCTCCAGCACCAACTATTATATTTACAGCAATGCCAGATGTTGTGCAAAAGGGCGGCTCTGTGACATTAACTTGGCAAGTGAATAATGCCACTAGTGTGAGCATAGAAGGCATAACAGAATATCTTCCAACCACTGGCACCAGAAAAATGAAACCCACCGAAAATACGGTTTACAAATTAACCGCAGTTGGAGAAGGCGGAACGCAAACGGCAACCGCAGATGTTGAAATAGCGGCAGGTCCTCTTCCTGTAATTTTGTTTACCGCAAGCTCGGAATCTGTGCAAATAGGGCAACCTGTAACTTTGAAATGGCAGGTCACAAATGCTACCGAAGTGAGCATAAGCGGTGGCATAGGAAAAGTTCAGCTCAAAGGCTCAAAGCAGCTTAAACCCACAGAAAACACAACTTACACGCTAACCGCAATTGGTGAAGGCGGTACTCTAACAGAAAACGTATCTGTTGAGGTAACGGCTGTTCCAGTTATTGAAGCGAGAGTTAATTTGCAAGGCGTTACATTTGGCAGCGGAAACGCCACATTAACGGCAAATGCAAAGAAAATTCTGGATGGTGTTGCGGAACAGCTTTTGGCAAATCCAAAGGTTAAAATTGAAATTCAAGGCCACACAGATAATGTTGGCGGCCCAAAATCAAACCAAGATTTGTCTGAGCGAAGGGCAAAAGCCGTTGTTGGTTATTTGGCTACAAAAGGCGTAAAAATAGGCCGCATGAAAGCTGTTGGCTATGGCCAAGATGTACCTATAGCAGACAACACCACCGCCGATGGTCGCGAACTAAACCGCCGTATTGAAATGATAAGGGTGGATGATTAAATACGACTGATAAACTCGCTCGCATTTAATACTGAAATTTTGCAGTTTGAGAAATGTCGTTTATTTGCGGTTATTATAAAATCGCAGTTGGCTTTTAATGCGGAGGCATATTGCACGGAATCTTCGTAGTCTGGAAGTGCCTCAAACAATGCTTGTCCTAGCATTTGCCCATTTACAGGCACAATTTGAATTATGTTCAGCAAAAATTGCAAATCCTTTTCCACAATCCTATTTTTATCCAATCTGTTTAACAAATAATTTATATTGCAAAAAGATACGGAAGAAGTACAACCTAAAATTCGCCCGTGAGCAACCTTATCCATAATTATTGCCGAAGCCTCACAGTGAGGCTCTCTTATCAAAAAATAATCTAAAAATACATTGGTATCTATGAAAATTCTGCTAATCATGAAGAACGTGCTTGTTAAAAAGATACTCAAATCTTAAATCATCTTCGGTTTTGCCTTCTGGCAACTTATAAGCTCCATACATTTCCTTAATCTCTGGAGAAAGTTCGTAATTTGATTTAGCTTTAGGTGGAGGCTCTTCAAGATTCTCCAAAAAATCGCTTATTAAAGCAGACAGGCTGTTGTTTTGCTTTTGCGCTATGCGTTTTCCCTTTTTTATTAGAACTGGCGAAACGCTTAATGTTAATTTTGCTACACTCATACGTAGTATTTAATATAGAAAATTACGTGTATAAATTCATTTTCACCACCCAATATCCACCAATATCACACAAAATTGCCGTTTTTCACCTCCTCACTAACTCCCAAAAATCGCTGTGTGCTTACTTTTTCAATTTGTTCTCTTGGTAATTATTTAGCCATTCTTCGAGTTCAAGAGACATAGATTCTCGCTCTGGTTTTGCTATATATTTAGATTTTCGTATTTTTTCTAATATTTTTGACATATCGTTGAAGTTAAGATTGCCTATTTTTTTGATAATAAGATTGCTTTCCAGTGCGTGAGCCTTTGAACATCCAACATAACTATTGTGTTTCAAGAAATTATAATCAGAAGCATTAATCTCAAAAGTATCATACATTTCTCTGTTTTCTGAGTTGATTAAGAAATATTTATTAATTCCCGTTGTTATACATATACAATATTTTGTTTCGCAATGCGGTAATATTTTTGACACGTCTATGATGT
>CAZIMU010000059.1:0-9857 GCA_964540355.1 uncultured Fibrobacteraceae bacterium
ATTCCCTAATGGGGGGAAAGGTAGAAAAATGTGATCAGTCCTGCACGCACCGAACACTAAACAGGGAGTCCTTACTGTCGTAGTCATAGTCAACGTACTTGTAGTAGTAGTACATAAACCTGAAGCTGGCGTTGTTGCCAATGCCCTCAGAGGCACTCCACCAGATGCCGTTGTAGCCGACATTGCTGAAATTGCCATCCGAATTGCCGTAGCCGCCCGGCAGGGCGGAAAGCCATACGTGTCCTCGCACGAATAACTCTCGCCTGAACCAGTAGGACCGCAACTATTCCAGCCTTCTTTTGCCTTCTGGCATTTTTTTGTTCTTGTAACTGCTTATATTGCAAGAACCGCCGCCGCCATCGCCGCTTGACGCGGAGTAGGCTGGTCATATTTTTTCTATATTCCCACATAATATGTTCTTCGTTGACGTAAACACATTCTACAACCCCTATGCCGGAGGAATTAGAACCTATCACCGCGCAAAAATGGATTGGTTTAAAAACCACCCTGAACATAGTTATATGGTAGTTGGCCCAGCAGATAAAACTGAGAAAATCCAGTTGGAACCAAATGTAACATATTGGAAGCTAAAGGGAATAAAAGCACAAAAACATCCAAATGGTTACAAGTTCATGTTTAACTTGCGACCTTTGATAAAATTTTTGAAAGATTATCCAAATGCAGTAATTGAAATTGGCGACCCTTGGTGGACATCCCTTGTTTTCACGAGACTCAGAAGATGGAAAAAACTTCCCAACCCGCTAAACTTTTTCCACCATACGCACCCACTCGTGTGCTACATAAAACCTTGGGCAGAAAAAGGAGCTTTCAGTTTCATAAAAAAAATTGCATATAAAATATTGGATAAACATTTTTACAAGCAATTCAAAAATTACGATGACCTTATTGTCTCATCTAAATTCGCAAGATTATTGCTAGAAGAAAAGAAACTCAGCAATATTGTGGAATTCCCTTTTGGCGCGCCAGATTCGTTCTTTAAGGGGTATAGAGAAAAAACACGCTCCGAAAATGAGCCTCTTCGCCTTATTTATGCGGGTAGATTGCAAAACGATAAGGATGTTTTTTTGTTGATAAAAGGAATTCCAATACTTATGCAAGACCCGCAAATTCATATCACCGTTATGGGGCACGGCGCAGAAATGGGTTTCTTTGAGAATTTCAAGCACCCGCAATTTCGCTACTTGGGTTATATTCAAGACAAACTAATTATTGAAAATGAATTTCGCAATCACCATATACTTTTAGCCACCTCTCCTAACGAAACATTCGGACTCAGCATTTTAGAAGCTATGGCTATGGGTATGCCAGTGATTGGCCCAGACATGGGCGCAGCCTTTGAGCTTTTGCAAAAACTTGAAAACAATTTGATTTACAAAACAAAATCTGTAGAATCTTTTGTAGAAATGGTAAAGGCGGCAAAATCCATAGATTTGGGCAAGTATTCCAAAGAGGCTCGTAGGGTAGCCGAGTTGTATGGAACTTGGGAAAATGCAATGAGCAGGCAAATGAACTATTATATAGAAAAGTACAATGCCTGAAAATCGTGTGATGAACATTTTATATAAATACAGAGGTTTTATTTCCGCAGGGCTTGCATTTTTGCTTTTGCTCTCCCCTCCGGCTCAAAAATTTGAAATGCTTGCCATTCCCTTATTCGTTTTTTCTGTTTCTTTGAGGATTTGGGCTAGAATGTACATAGGTACACACAGCCGCGGGAGCGAGCTTTTAGCTCCGCAAATTGTCAAAAGCGGGCCTTATTATTTTTTTAAACATCCGCTTTATTTGTCCAACTGGCTGGCTGGGGCTTCTTTTGCCATTCTGTATTCCGGTTTTTCTGAGATTTGCTTGGTTTTTTGCCTTGTTTATCTAGTGTTTTTGCTGTTGCTCGCGCTCAAAGAGAATTCCTTTTTAAAAGAAATGCAGCCCGCGCCGCAAATTGACATAAATGAGCCGCGAATAATTAAATCCATTTTAAGCGATAAATGGACTTGGCTCTCTCAATTCTTTTTTATATTTTTGATATTGGTGGTGAAAACATTATGAACTATATCCTTGACCTTGACGGCACTTTGATGGATACTGTTGAAGACTTGGGCAATGCCATAAACAGTGCTCTCTCGGAGCTTGGTTTTCCAATTTACAGCAAAGAAATGGTGAAAACTTTTGTTGGGAATGGTTCTATAAGTTTTGTTATGAAAAGCCTGGGTGATAGGCAAAATAAATTTGAAGAGGTTTTTGAACTATTCTCAAAATTCTACAAGGATTGTTGCACAGAAAATGCAAAACCATATCCGGGCGTTTTGGATTTTTTGGAAAAAAATTCCGGCAAAGTTGCCATACTCACAAATAAACCCATAGAGCAAACTCTTAAAATTTTGGGCAAATTCAATTTGGAACGCCATTTCACCTGCATTCTTGGCGGAGATACAGCCCCCGAAAAAAAACCAGACCCAAGCGGCATTTTAAAAATAATTGAAGACTCAAAATGGAACTTGAACGAAACAATGATGGTTGGAGACGATGTGCCAGATATTGGCGCAGCGCGAGCAGCTGGCGTAAAAGTGGCGGTTATTCTGAGCGGCTTTGGCAAACCCAGCGAACTTTTGGAACATAAACCTGATTATGCGTTTAAAGATTTTGCTGAATTTGCAAAATCACAAAACAATTCTCTTAGCACATCTTGAACAGTTGCCAGCCCACTCACCACGAACAGTTAAATAAACCCTTGAATACACACCGCAGCAATGGCTAATAACACCTAGCCACCTTTTACGTGGTTGTGCATTTGGTCTATTAGCTGTCGTCATTTTTTTGCTGGAGTTTTTGCTTGCGTTCCTTCTCCAGTTTCTTTTCCAAAGCTTTTTCAGCGTCTGAAATTCTCCCTTCCAGTTTTTTGGCAGAGGCAAGCATTTTTTCGTCTGTGTTGTAAGTATCTCGCAAACGCTCTAAATAGAATTTTGCTACAGAAAATTCCTTCATATCAATATAGCTGCTTATAAGCATAACAATCACTTCTTTTTGTCTGGGGCTTTTTGGAAATTCATCTAAGAATTCTTTCAAGTAAATTGCTGCTGCGCTAGGTTCCCCCATTCTGGAATAAAGCCGTGCTATTTTGAACTCATTTTCTGCCACTCTGTTGTTTAAGCTGTCTAAATACATAACAGCGGAATCCAGCAAGGCAGAATTTGGATAATCTGAGCTAAAGCGGTTAAAATCCCTTATTGCAAAGGTTGTATTTGACTGGTCGCGAGAATCTTTGTAAGATAAATTATAAGCCGATACCGCTTTGCGATATGCTGCGGTTTCTGCATAAGGAGAACCAGGGAAAAAGTTTGCAAAACTCCCATATTCTTCGCGGGCTTCTATCCACTCCTCAAGATGAAAATGAGCTTCTGCAAGCATAAAATGCGTTTCTTCCATAACACCTGTTCCTGTGCAGTTTTGCAAAATTTCATCCAAATCGTCCTTCACTCTCCAATACTTGCCAGCTTTATATTTCACCTCTGCCTCATTGTATTGCGCTCTGCATTTCTCAGAAACAGAACCGCTGTATTTATTGGAGGAACAGGAAATTGTCTGAACCAAAATGAACAAAATTAACAGAGCTTGTAAAATTCTCATAGATTTATCCATATTTTTTATATCAATTCCTTGAAAAAGTCATTCCCCTTGTTGTCCACAATAATGAATGCAGGGAAATCTTTAACTGTTATTTTGCGGATAGCTTCCATTCCAAGTTCTGGGAATGCCAAAATATCGTTGCTCAAAATGTTTTGTTCCGCAAGCAATGCCGCTGGGCCACCTATTGAGCCTAAATAGAAACCGCCGTGTTTTTGGCAAGAATCTGTTACATCTTTGGAACGGTTGCCTTTTGCAACCATAATGAGGCTTGCGCCTTTCTCTTGGAAACGCGCCACATAAGAGTCCATTCTGCCCGCAGTTGTTGGGCCAAAGCTGCCCGTGGGTTTTCCTTTTGGAGTTTTTGCAGGGCCTGCGTAATAGACAGGATGCTCTTTGAAATATGCAGGTAAATCGCCTTCTTTCTCCAACATTTCCGCGAGTTTTGCGTGGGCAATATCACGAGCCACTATCATAGTTCCGGTTAAGTATAGCGGGGTTTTCACAGGATATTTGCTTAAATCTTCCAAAACTTCTTTCATTGGGCGGTCTATGTTTATGCTAACTGGTTGAGACAAGCCAAGAGATTCATAACCGCCTTTTGGCAAATACTGTTCTGGATTGTGTTCCATTTTTTCCAAGAACAATCCTTCCTCAGTTATTTTTCCCTTTATGTTGCGATCTGCACTACAGCTCACGCCAATTCCAACAGGGCAGCTCGCCGCGTGGCGGCTCGCTCTAATAACGCGAACATCGTGCACCAAATATTTTCCGCCGAACTGCGCACCTATGCCGCTTTTATGCGCAAGCTCTTTTACCTTTGCTTCCATTTCCAAATCGCGGAAAATTCTTCCGTTTTTTGAGCCTTTGGTTGGAATATGGTCTAAATAACCTGTGCTTGCAAGTTTAACAAGTTTTAAGTTTGCATCTGCGCTGGTACCGCCTATCACAACTGCAAGGTGATATGGAGGGCAGGCTGCAGTGCCAAGAGTTTTAATTTTTTCGTTCAAAAATTTCTCAAGGTTTGCAGGAGTGAGCAAAGCCTTTGTCATAGGCCAATAATAGGTTTTATTTGCAGAGCCTCCGCCCTTGGCTACAAAGAGAAAATCAAAGTGGTCGCCTTCTGCGGCATAAACATCTATTTGAGCAGGCAGGTTGCAGGCGGTATTTGTTTCTTCGTACATTGAGAGCGGCGCAATTTGGCTGTAGCGCAGATTTAGTTTTGTGTAGGCATTGTAAATGCCTTCGGAAATGGCTTCTGTATCATTTATGCCTGTCCATATATTTTGCCCTTTTTTCACAAAAACAGTGGCAGTGCCAGTGTCTTGGCAAAATGGCAAAATTCCTTTATTTGCAACGCAAGAGTTTTGCAGCATTGTGATTGCCACGAGTTTATCGTTTTGGCTTGCCTCTGGGTCTTCTAAAATTGCGGCTACCTGCTTTGTGTGCGCGGGGCGCAGGCGAAAGCTAACTTCTGAGTAAGCCGCCTCGGTTAGCATAGTCAAAGCTTTGCGGCTAACTTTCAGAATTTTTTTGCCACTGAATTTGGCAACTGAAATTCCAGCTTCTTTTGCCTTGGCTATAAGGTTGTATTTTGTGGCATCTTTGCCATATTGCAGGTTTTCTTCATACTTAAAAGGCATAAAAATTCTCCTATTTCCTACTGTAAGAGTAATGTAGTAAAAATCAGCGAGTTATTTTATAGATTTCAGCTATGAATAAAATTCTTTCTGCAAAAAAGGCGTTAAAACTGTGGAAAAATGCGAGTTGGGAGGAACTTGCCACAGAAGCCCATAAAATGCGTCTTAAAATTCACGGAAAAAAAAATGTAAGCTACACGGTTTTTAGAATAATAAATTACACCAATGTTTGCAAAATCGCTTGCTCCTTTTGCTCATTCAAAAACACAAAGCCATACACCCTTCCCAAAAAGGAAATTATCTCCACTGCCCTTGCCGCAAAAAAACAAGGAGCAGATGCAATTTTTTTTCAAGGCGGTGTAAATCCGGCAATCCCGCTGGATTATTATATTGACATAATTAACACTTTAAACAAAAAACTGAAATTCAAAGTACGCGGTTTTTCTCCCGTGGAACTTTTCCACATTGCAAAAAACAATAAAATGCCGCTCCCTGAACTTTTGCAAAAACTAAAAAAAGCAGGTCTCTCATCTGTCCCAGGTGCGGGCGCAGAAATAATGACAAGCCGTATGCGAAAAATCCTCGCCCCAAACAAATTATCCGCAAAAGACTGGATGAATGTTATGGAGCAGTGCCACAAGGCGGGTTTGCCCGGCAGTGCCAATATAGTTATAGGTTCAAGCGAAACTCCAGAGGAAATTATAGAGCATTTGAATTATGTTCGCGAGGTTCAAAACAAAACCGGAGGTTTTCAAAGTTTTATCCCTTGGGTATTCCAGCCTCAAACAAAAAATTTCCCCATTCGCCACGTGCGAAGCGATGAATACATAAAACTCGTTGCGATTTGCAGGCTGTTTTTCCACAACATTCCAAATATAGAGGTTTCTATTCTTGGAATGGGCAAAGTTTTAGGCGAACTCGCGCTTTACGCAGGCGCAAACGACATTAGCAGTGTTGTTTTGGAAGAGAAGGTAATGCACTCGCAGGGCATTGAGAGCATTGAAGAAGCAGAGGAATTTATTAAGAATTCGGGGTTTAAGCCAGTTAGGAGAGGGGTGAATTATTAGATTTACTATATTTACCCTAGTGAAATTGCCCTCTCTATTTCGTTTTCGTAATTTATGCATTATTCTTGCGGTAAAGATTGTTGTCATTATTTTATGTGCTGTGCTGGCTATTTACGTTTTACCCTCTGTGCTTAAACCTTATTTGGAAGAAAAAATAGGAGCCGCCACAGGAAGCGAGGTTCATATAGGATTGATAAAGATATATCCATTCAAATTAGCACTTACCTTGCAAGATTTTTCGGCAAAAAACAATGCGGCTAAATTAACTTGGGATTCTCTATACATAGATGCCCAACTGCTATCTATACCAACTCGGAGCGTTCGCTTAGATGAATTGAGAATTCACGGCTTGAGTTCGCAGCTCATTTTGAAAAACGAAAGCAAGGAGTTATCTGCCATTGCGGAGTTTGCTACCGATGCTTTTTTAAAACGAATGAATGTGCCTTTGTACATTGAACGTTTTATTATACAAAGCGGCTCTTTTGAAGCCCTAGATAAACGCGGAGAAAAAGAAAAACGTTTTGGAATTGCTCCCATCTCTTTTTCTTTGGAAAAATTTTCCACTCATCATTCTGAGGAAAGCGGAAATAATTATAATTTGCAGTTCACAAGTTTAACAGGCGGTTTTTTTAGGTGGAACGGAAATTTGCAGTGGAATCCGTTTCTCTCCCAAGGGGAGTTGGAAATTCGCGATTTGGATATTATTCAGCTACGCGATTTTTATCAGGAACTTTTGCCTTTTAATTTGCAAAGCGGAAAATTGGATTTGCGCACAAGATATCGCATTGTAGAAGAACCAGAAATTGGTTTTGTGCTGGAAAATGCAAAACTATCCTTGAACCGTCCATCTTTGACTGTAGATAGCTCAAATTTTGAAATGCAAGCAAATTCTGTGCGCACGGATTCATTAAAAATTTCCACATTGAACCGTACCCTTTTTGCAGGTAATGTTATAATTGATTCTCCAAAAGCTCGCTTTGCTTTTGATAGTTTGCCCAAACAACCAGACCCTGAATTGTTTAAGTTCGCTCGCTTCAATAAAAATGCAGCAGATTCTATTGATGCAAATGCAAGCGTGTTTAAGGTATTTTCACAAAAATTTTTCAACTTGCCGCGCTGGGAAATAAAAATGAATTCCCTGCAAACAGAACAGATGAATATTGAAATTATAGATTCAAGGGATTCTGTTACTAATGCGTATAATTTTAATGATATGCGTTTATCTTTAATAGGCATCACAAACCGCACCGAAGATTCTATCCATATTGCAGGAACCGCCTTATTCAACGGCTCAAATTTAGATTTGCAAGGAACAGGGCATTTGTTTCCTTTGCTCCTAGACTGGAATTTCAATATAAAAAATTATCCATTAACGTCTTTGCAAAATTATATAACCAAAGAGACTTGGTTGAATTTACGGCAGGGACAGGCAAATGCGCAATTAAATATGCGCTGGAAACCAGCGGCGGGTTCTGCACAGCGAGACACTTTGTTTTTTGCAGGAGACATTGACATTGACAATTTAAATTTATTGGGTAAAAATAACGTAGAACTTGTTAGAGCCTCTAAAACATCCATTAAAGGCATTAATATTATGTTTATGCCGAATGTGTATTGGCAAGCGAGCAATGTTGATGTTCAAAATCCTGTTTTGAATTTGATATGGTATGTAAATTCCAAGGCCAATTATTCGCAGATTAAAAAAACAAAGCCCGCCAATAATACATCTGCTCCTTTCATAATAAACAGCATTAAATTTGGAAATGGTACTGTGTATGTAACGGATAAAGATCCTGTAACTCCTTTTTCTTATCGCATATTGGCTGTGCAGGGAAATTTGCGGAATCTCTCTGGGCAAAAACGTGATGCGAATTTGTCTATGCAGGGTAAAATGGGCGGCTATGCACCGTTCTTCCTAAATGGCTCAATCAACTTGTTTGGAAAAAAACCAAAAGTTGATTTCAAGGTTGAAACCGCCAATCAAGATTTAACTGTTTTTTCGCCGTATTCCGGCAAGTATGCGGGCTATCGCATTGCCAAGGGGCAAATTGCACTGCAATCTGATTATACCATACAAAATAATAAAGTACACGGTAATAATCATATATTTATGCAGCATTTGAATTTTGGTGAATCGGTGGAAAATTCGGAAGCCACCAAAATGCCAGTGCGTTTGTTTGCTGCCTTGTTGAGCGATAAAAATGGGATTATAGATTTAGACGTTGCCATAGACGGAGATTTAGACGACCCCGAATTCAGCGTTGGAAGTTTGATTTGGAAGGTGATAAAGAATTTGCTTGGCAAAGCTGTCTCTGCACCTTTCAAAAGTATAATGGCTTTGGTCGGTTCCAATGCAGATCCAGAAACAATAGCATTTGCCCCTGCTTCTGAATACCCTGCCAAGGAGAATATAGATGCTTTGAAAAACTTGTCGCAGGCGTTGATGCAACGCCCGCAGTTGCAAGTGGATGTATATGGAAACGCAGACTCCATTCAAGATGGCAAGGTCATAAAAGAAACTCAGCTTTTGAAAGCCATTGGACGCAATGTGCCTACAAAATTAACGCCCGCCGTTCTTGAAAAACATCCCTTGCGCGATACTCTTTTTGCTTATTACTCACGCGTAGAAAAAAAAGACTGGCGCGCCACCTTGCAAAACCCAAATGCCGAAACCATAGACGAGGCATCACTCGTACAAGCTGCTCGCAAAATTTGGAACGATTTGCTAGCTCGCCAAACATTGCCGCCCAATACTTTGCAGCAACTCGCACATACTCGCGCACAGAATATTAAAGTTGAACTGGTCAATATAAACCCAACTTTGGGAGAGCGTATTTTTGTGGTAAACGATGGTGCCCTTTCCGAACCTGTTTCGCGTTTGAAAATCAGAGAATATTGAGCATGGGCATCACAAAAGTTCCGCTTCCAGTAAGGCTTATTGTGGGCATTTTAGCCGCAAGTATGGAACTTGCAAGCGAGGCAAAGCAAAAACTAATAGGGCGTTTTGGCGCGGTGGATTTGGAAATGCCGCCCGTTCCGTTTGCTCACACCAACTATTACGAAAATGAACTCGGCAGCTCGCCAATTCGTTCATTTCTGTCTTTTGAAGATAAAATTGAACGAGAAACCATTGCCGCCATAAAACTTGAAACCAACGAAATGGAAAAAATCTGGAACAGGGCTGTAAACCTAGACCCAGGCTATATGACTTTGGGGCAGTTTTTTTTGGCAACAACCAAAGACCAGCGGCATAGGATATATTTGGGGCAGGGCATTTTCGCAGAAGTTACCCTATACTTTGAAAATGGTCATTTTCACCCCTTTGACTGGACATACCCCGATTATAGAAGTGAGTCTTATATAAAATTTCTGGAAAAAGCTAGGGAAAGGTTTGCTTATCACGTTGCAACGGGGCATCCTTATAGTAAGAGATGTCAAAGATAATTAACTACGCTACTTTTAACTTATAGAGATGTTCCTGAAATTCTATAAACAGCTTGCTGATGTTTGC
>CAZIMU010000060.1:0-9841 GCA_964540355.1 uncultured Fibrobacteraceae bacterium
CAAGCTGCATTCCATATCCAATCCCAAGAAAAGGAATTTTCATTTCGCGAGCCGCCTGTATAACAGAAATTTTCCCTTCCATTCCACGCTTGCCGAGTCCGCTCGGCACTATCACAGCATCAACATCTGCAAGCTGATTTTTTATGTATTCCAAATTATTTGTGTTTTCAGATTTTTCAAGAAGTTCTGTATCTATCATTTTCAAATTGCAAGAGAGGTTCAAATGCGTAGCGGCGTGAATTATAGCCTCTCTAATGCTTGCGTAAGAATCTTCCAACTTGGTGTATTTTCCGCACAAAGCAATTTTCAGCGTTTTTTTCGGTTCCTTGTAATTTTTTTTGTTCACCTCAACAAGGCGTTTCCATTCGTTCATTCTAGGGGAATTTGCGCCAGCCAGTTTTAATTTTTTAAATATTATGTCTAAAATTCCCTCTTCTTGAAAGCCTAGCGGAATTTCATAAACAGATTTCACATCAAGCTCTGATATAACATTTTTGCTCGGAATATTTCCGTATAGCGCAATTTTCTCCTTGATTTTTGGAGTGAGCTGCTTGCTACAGCGGCCTATTATGATATCTGGGTAAATTCCCTTCTCATTCAAATCGCGCACGGACATTTGCGTTGGTTTTGATTTTTGCTCTTGGGTGCCTGTTGGAATTGGAACATAAGTTAAATGCGCAAAAAAACATTTGTCTGGACCAACTACGTGCGAAAGCTGGCGCGCCGCTTCTATGTAAAATTCATTTTCCAAATCCCCAACCGTGCCACCAATCTCAACAAGCAATATATCTGCGTTCTCCTTACTTGAAATTCTAAAAAAATGGTCTTTTATAACATCGGTCACGTGAGGAATGAATTGAATTGTTGTACCAGAATAAACACCCTGCTTTTCTCTCTCCACCAAAGTAGAGAACACCTTGCCCATAGTTAAGTTCCATTCAGATTTTGCATTTATTCCCAAAAAACGCTCGTAATGACCAAAGTCCATATCAACTTCGCCACCATCGTCTAAAACAAAAACCTCACCGTGTTCAATTGGATTCATGATGCCTGGATCCACATTCAAATATCCATCGCATTTTACAGGAATCACGCGAAAACGAGAGAGGAGCGCACCTATGGATGCTGCCGCTACTCCTTTGCCTAAACCAGACAACACTCCACCTGTGATAAAGATAAACTTGCTCTTTCCGTTGTAACAGCTATCACTCATATAAAATCCAAAAGTAGAAAATATCAATCTATCCATGAGGTCTCCAAGGCTCTGTATTGAATTGCCTCTGCAAGGTCTGCTCTCTCTACCCTGCTGCTCTGCCTCAAATCTGCAATGGTGCGGGCAACTTTTAGCATTCTGTCGTAACCCCTGTGGCTCATTCGCCATTTTTCCGCAGCTTTCATCGCAAAATTTTCCGATTCGCTCTCCCAAAAAAGAATGTCTTTAAGGGTTTTGCCATCTAAATGCCCATTGCGAAAAATTTTTCTCCCACCAAGCCGCTTTTCTTGAATTTCGCAAGCTGCCTCAACACGTTTTTGTATTTCCAATGAATTCTCACCGCCGCCGCTCAATCTGTTTTCATCTATTGGAACAGAGGGAACCGACACTTGAAGGTCTATCCTATCTAACAAGGGGCCAGATACCTTGGCTCTGTAGCGTTTTATGGCTTCGGGCAGGCAGCGGCAATCTCTGCGTTTGTCCATTGCATAACCGCAAGGGCAAGGATTCATAGCTGCACCCAAAACAAAATTTGCCGGAAAATTTATGCTGCCTCTAGCTCTGTTCAAACGAATTATGCCCTCTTCCAAAGGTTGCCTCAAACTTTCAAGTGCCGCTCGCTGAAACTCTGGCAACTCGTCCAAAAAAAGAACCCCATTGTGCGCAAGGCTTGCCTCGCCTGGCCTGAGTCTCATTCCACCAACAAGCGATGCAACCGTTGCCGTGTGATGAGGCGATCTAAAAGGGCGGCTTCTCATTAAGCCTTCGTTAAAATTAAATGTTCCTGCGCACGAATGTATTATTGTGCTTTCTAAAGATTCATATTGGCGCATAGCTGGCAAAATGCCTGGCAAGCAACGGGCAGAAAGAGTTTTTCCAGAACCAGGCGAACCAACCAAAAGAAAATTATGCGCTCCAGCTGCGGAAATTTCAAGGGCGCGTTTAACGCTTGCCATTCCATACACCTGTGAAAAATCTGGGATTTTGTTTTGGGTTGCAGAAACTGAACCACATTCTGGGTAGGAACAATAAACCCGTTCTGGTTTCTGCAACCCGTTTAAACATTCTTCCAAAGTTTTTGGGGCTATAACTTTAAGCCTCTCCACGCAAGTTGCTTCCTGTGCATTCTCGTGCGGAACAACGAGAATTGTTTGCGGCGCGCTACGGGCGAGGTTTGCCGCAACCGCCAAAACTCCGTGAACAGGGCGCAGTTTGCCATCTAAAGAAAGTTCACCCAAAAACAAAAAATTTTCAAGCTCATTAACTACAATTTGTTCCGTTGCAGTTAATATTCCAATAGCAAGCCCCAGGTCAAAAGCAGCACCTTCTTTGCGCAAATCCGCAGGCGACATATTCACTGTCATTCTGGTGGAACAGCCGTAATATCCGCAACTTCGCATAGCGGCAACCACACGTTCCCTTGCCTCTCGCACAGCGTTATCTGGCAAACCCACAAGCGAAAAACCAGGTAGTCCAGAAGTGCTATCTACCTCTATTTCCACAGGGATTGCCTCTATGCCGTGCAATGCCGCACTTTTTATTCTTTGGAACATTAGGCAACGGCAATCTCTTGATATTTCTCCAATACGCATTGCTCAATATGCTCGCGCAATTCCTTGTTCAGCGGATAGAAAATTGAGTGGTAATCCTCATCTTTGTTGCGCGGGTCTATAGGATAAGAAACAAAAAATCCGTTCACTCCGTCCACAACTCTAAGCCCCGTTAATTGGAGCTGCTCATTCAGCGTTACCCGCGCAAAGGCTTTTGTTTTTCCGCTGGATTCTTTGAATGGATATACTTGTACATTAGTGCAAGTTAAAACATCAAAGAACTCTTTAGATTCTTTTTTCTTCATAATAAACCTCTTGTTGAATTTTCTATAATAAAGACAATTTCCGTGCCAATCAAAAAACCGCATTTTTGAGCTAATTTCACAGTTTTAAAGTGACTAAAAAGTGTTTAAACAGTGTTTAAACACTTTTTGAACAGTAGTCTGAACGCCAAAAAATTTCTAGCTTATTCCTAACTATGATTTTTATCAGCAAAGGGCAATCTGTTCTATTTGCGGCAGGCGTTTCGCTTGCTCTGGCTTTCACATTTGGCTGCTCTTCGGACGATAAAGACGATGGCGGCGGCAAGAATACTGACAGCACTCCTAGCCCTTGTCCCAATGCTGTGACAGGCGACAACACTGTGTCTTGTGGCGGTCAAACCTACAAAACCGTTAAAATCGGCAACCAAACTTGGATGGCAGAAAACCTTAACTACAAGGTAAAAGACAGCAAATGCTACGACAATAAGGGAAGCAACTGCAATAAATATGGCATATTGTATGA
Organism: uncultured Fibrobacteraceae bacterium; assembly: GCA_964540355.1. Lineage (GTDB taxonomy): Bacteria > Fibrobacterota > Fibrobacteria > Fibrobacterales > Fibrobacteraceae > Fibrimonas. The sequence continues at coordinate 3,550 of CAZIMU010000060.1, forward strand.
TTGGTCAACGGCAATGTCTGTTTGTCCAAAGGGTTGGCATTTACCGAGCAATGCTGATTGGGAAGAATTGATAAACTATGTTGAGAACGAAAACGATTGCTATGGTTGCGCAGGGACATATTTGAAAGCAACTAGTGATTGGAACGAAGATGGCAATGGCGAGAACACATACAGCTTTTCCGCTCTGCCGAGCGGCATAGGCAATTCTGATGGCAGTTTTCGCGATATTGGCGAGTACGGCGTTTGGTGGAGTTCCACTGAAAGCTATGAATACGATGCCTATGGCAGGCTTATGTACTACGCCTACGACTACTCCTTCGGCCAGGTTGGAGGCAAGGAAATATTATTAAGTGTTCGTTGTTTGCAGGATTAGTTGTTACATTTCCATTACAAACCTGTTAAGAATTTTCTATATTGAAGGTAGGAGGCATTTATGAAATATAAGTGTTGGTGTATATTTTTCGCTGGTTTGCTGGTATTTGCCTGCAATAATGCCAATAATAACAATAGTGGAGTCTTAGAAGATTATTCGTCTTCTGATGTATATGATCTGTCTTCAAGTGCTTCCGAACCAAACACCAATGCCTCCTCATCTTCTGATATTGTGGGGAAGCAAAGCAGCAGTTCTACAGGCATAGTGACTAGCTCTAGCTCAAGTGGCGGCCTATCTAGTAGCCTTGAAGAAAGCAGCAGTTCTAACAGTTCTAGCGGTTCTGCCGATTCTAGCAGTCCAAGCGGTTCCAGCAGTTCCGCAAATGCCTCTAGCTCTAGCTCCAGAAACGTAGTATCTAGTTCTGCCAATAATGCATCTAGTTCAGCCAATAGCGTGTCTAGCTCTAGCAGAAGCGTATCTAGCAACAGTGGGTCTAGCAATAGCGCATCTAGTAGTAGCATATCCAGCAGTAGCGCAGCTGTAGTACCTGGCAGTAGCGGCTCTTTATCAAATGGAACTAGGTTCACTCCAGATATGCTAGGGCTAACTCCGGGAGCTACCACTGCAAGCGTAAATCTAAATTGGATTTCAGAGAGAGGCACAAGCACCAACAAAACAGAAGTTCGTCTTTTAAATGCAAACGGCGGTCTTGTGAAAACTTTTACTGGAACAGTAGCAAACGCAACTACAGGCAAGTCTCATCACAAAGCTACCATGACCGACTTAGCTCCGGGCACAAGTTATAAATATTCCGTATCAAATAACGGCACTGACTGGAGCTACGAATACAATTACAAAACTCCCCCCTCTGGCAGCGTTTTCACATTTGCCGCAGTATCAGACCCACAGGTTACCACTGGTGCCCAAGATGGCAATACCAAACCCAAAGCCAATCCCAGTACTACCGCTCAGGGCTGGAAGGATATTGTTAAAAGAATAGCTGAAAAAGAAGCCTCATTTATACTCTGTGGGGGTGACCAAGTTGATGGTGGCATAACCTATAAAGAAGACGAATACAAAGCATTCTTTGCTCCAGAGGAATTGCGCAACATTCCTTTTGCCCCAACAACTGGCAACCACGATTTGCACACCGAACACTTCTATCATTTCAATATGCCCAATTTGACTTCTTCTAATGCGCAACCATACAGTATTTATAACGGAAAAAGCCCAAATTATTACTATCTCTATAACAACCTTCTTATTGTCGTGTTAAGTACGGGTTTTATCCAAAAAAGCGATAATACAGCAGCAGCCATTACTGAATACAAGAAAAATATTGAAGCTGCAAAAACTGCCCATGCTGGGAAATATGATTGGCTTATTGTTCAGCACCATAAATCCACCACAAGCATTTCTGCCCATTCTGCCGACGAGGATGTTGGATTTCTTATAGAAGGTGGTTTTGAAAAGCTGATGACAGACCAAGGCGTGGACTTAGTTATCGCTGGGCACGACCATATACACGTTAGAAGCCATCTCATGAAATGGGATGCAGCAAAAGGTTATAGCGTTAGGAGCACAGATAAAGGCACCGTATATTTAACCCTTACAACTGCAAGCGGAATAAAGTTTTACCCTCCTTTATATATTCTCAATGAGGGTCAGGAGAATGCCGGACCATTCACAGAGAAATACCCTGTGCTTGTAAATGGAAAAAGAGGTGCTGCGGAATTGAGAAAAGCCAAAGTTGCAGATACAACTACGTGGCCCATATCAACAGCTTTTTTTGTAAAAACTACCAACACCGTCTGGGCACCTAACTATGCACCCAATTACACAATATTTGAGGTAAATGGCAAAACCATTAAGGCAACAACTAGAAACTCAGCAAATGACTTAGTTGATGAATTTACCATCACTCCAAAAGGACAAAGGTAATTGAATTTTCTATATTCTGTTTAATGCCTTTTGGAACCATAAAACAGCCTTTGCCCTGTGTTGGCAAAAGAAACACGCTCTCTATTTGCATGATAGTTAAAAACGAAGAAGCAAATATCGGGCGCGCACTTCAAAGTTTTTTACCCTTCGCAGACGAAATTATTGTAAACGACACAGGCTCAACAGATAAAACCATTGAAATTGTACAATCATTTCCAAAAACTGTTTTAATGCAATCCGAATGGATTGGAGATTTTGCATATTCACGCAATTTGAGTTTTGACAAAGCCACCTGTCCTTGGATTTTATGGATGGATGCAGACGATTATGTTCCATCAGACCAAGTAAAATCTTTCCTCAATTTAAAAACCACCCCCCTAGACCGCATGATTTCTTTTACGATATGCAACACAGAAAACGGCAAACCAACAGGACTACGGTTTATGCAGGCGAGGATGTTTCCAAACCATCCAAAAATGCGCTTTGAAGGTCGCATACACGAAAGCGTTATAAGTGCGGCAGCTAATTTGGGCTTAAATGTTGTAAACACAAATATTTTAATTTGGCACATGGGCTACGAAACCTTGGAAATTCGAAAGAAAAAAGCAAAAAGAAATTTGGAAATTCAACTCTCAGATCCAGCACAAGAAAAACGCATAGAAGGCTTGCTAGAGTTAGGCGACTCCTATTCCGTGCTGAACGAAATGGACAAAGCTGTGGAATATTACAGACGAGCTTCAGAATTTCCCTGCCCTCCAGAACAGATAGACCTAATAATAGGTGCTATGACTAAACTTGGGCGGCATTTAACCGCACAAAATAAACTAGACGAAGCAAAAGAAGTTTTTGAAAAATGTATGAAGCAATTCCCAAAAAATGAAGAAGCATATTATTGCATGGGCAACCTTTTAATATCGGAAAAAAAAGTAACAGAGAGCATACCATATTTTAGAAAAGTGCTGAGTTTAAAACCAAATGTTTCAAGCAGTGGCTCAAATTATTACACCATAAAACAAGACACTCTGAAAAATTTGAGTTTGTGGGAATATGGGGAAGGAAATTTCAAGCTCGCAAAAAATTATGCAGAAGAAATTCTAAAAGGAGACGCTGAAAGTCTGGAGGCAAAATATTTGCTCGATAAAGCACAAGAGGCATTGAACAGCAAAAACGATAAACGGCACCTGCTCTCTCTTTGCATAATTGTTAAAAACGAAGAAAAAAATATAGGAGAATGTCTTAAATCTGCCAAAGGGCTCGCAGACGAAATTATAGTTACAGACACAGGTTCAATAGATAAAACCGTTGAAATAGCAAAGAGCTATGGCGCAAAAATAGAACATTTTGAATGGATAAAAGATTTTTCCGCAGCGAGAAACTACTGCATTTCAAAAGCTACTTGCCGCTGGATAATTTGGTTGGATGCAGACGATAGACTACCCGAAAATACCGCTGAGGAACTTCGCAAAATATTAAAAAAAGAAGCCCCGAACAAAGTGTTTTACTTAGAAGTTAGCGATAACAGAGGCACAAAATTTTCGCAAGTGAGGGTTTTTCCAAACAAAGAGGAAATAAGATTCAACGGTCGCATACACGAGCAAATTTTGCCAAGTATTCGCAAGTTAGGACTTTCAGAAATTAAATTGCAACTGAGAATTACCCACACCGGATACGATGATAATGAGCTTTTAAAACAAAAGCAAGTGCGCAATTTGGAACTTTTCAAGGAACAATTCCCAGACGAAAAAGGAATGAATCCGCTTGATATGTACCATTATGGAACTTGCTACAAAATTTTGGGCGAACAGGAAATTGCGCTTAAATGGTTAAGGGAATCCTTAAAGGAAGCAAAGGGCCAAGGCTACAACGAATTGCTTGTGATTTTGCCTCACGATATAGCGAGCATTTTAGAACAGCAGGGAGATTTGGAAGGTGCGCTTGAAACGCTAGAACTCTCTTTAAAAGAAAATATGCATTTTGAACCCACAATGCTTAAAAAAGCTCAAATTTTGGGAATACTTGGAAAAAATGAAGATGCGGTGAGATTGTTTGGCTACTGCGCCGTTCTTACTCCAAAAGCCAGTGCTCTTCCGACTAACATTGCACAAATCCGAGTGAACTCTTTGCAGTTTTTGGCGGAATACTGGAAAAAAACCGAGCATATTCCCATTGCAATAGAAATTCTCAAAATTCTCAAAAACATGATGCTAGAAATGCCATATAATCCACTTGCTTTGGCAGAAATTTACATATCGAGGGATAAGGCAGTGGAAGCCCTTGACAATTTGGAATTTTTGAAAAAAGACTTGGAACACACTCCTGAATTCGCATTTCTTTACGGCCAGGCCTTGGTACTCACAAACAATATCCAAGAGGCAATAAAGATAGTTTTAAAAGCAAAAGAAACCTTCCCAGACAACGAAGACCTTGCAAAACTTGCAACTGCAATGGGAATTTAATTTTTTTCTATATTAATGTAATAGTGGTTTTCAAAGGGGGTTCTTTATGAATAAGGCGATTTTTGCAACAATTTTATGTTGTTTAGTGTTTTTTACGGTTGCAAATGGAGCGGTTAATTATCCATTTCCGCAAGAGAGTAATTACAGCAATGGAGCAGCAATAGTTACAACTAGCGGAGCATCTGCTGCCCTAAAAGCAAAATTTGATAGCTTTTTTAGCTCACACTACGAGAACAGCAGCGATAACACTATGGGGCGCATAAAATTTGATAATACATCGCAAACCGTTAGCGAAGGTATTGGATACGGCATGATAATGATGGTTTATTTCAGTGATGCTTCCAGAAGCTATCAAGCCGAGTTCGACAGGCTTTGGAAATATTACAATAATTTCCTTAACCAAAACGGTCTTATGAATTGGAAAATAACTGGTTTTACCGGTGTTGCCGAGAGAAATGCCGCCACCGATGCCGAGTTTGATGTAGCCTTTGCCCTTGAAATGGCATATTACCAATTCGGAGACCAAAAATATCTAAACGATGCCGCAACTCTAATTGGAAAAATAAAGCAATATGAAATGGACAACGATGGTCTTCATAAACCCGGAGATATGTGGAACAGCAAAAGAAACCCCAGCTATGTTAGCCCTGCTGCCTTTGAACTTTTTAAGAGAGTGGACAATGATTTTTGGACAAAGGCTCTAGCTAGAAACTATACCCTGCTAAAAGCTAACCAAAATCAAAGCACGGGGCTTCCTTCTGATTGGTGCAACAATAATGGCGGTCCCGTTGACAACAATAATTTTGGTTATGATGCTTCACGCGCTCCTTGGCGTTGGGCTTGGGGTTATGCTTGGTTTGGCCATCAAGAGGTAAAAGACTTGTTAGATAAACTAGCCGCTTGGGTAAGCACCAAGGCACCAACGGATATAAAAGGAGCAATAGATGTATCTACTGGGCAAGGCAAAACCGACAACAACTCAACATTTATAGGACCTTTGCTGAACGCTATGCAAGTTAGCAGCAACTATCAAGACAAAATAAACACCTATTGGGCAGAATTAATTAAGAAAAACGAAGCCTCTTATTTCAACAAATCTATGCAGCTTTTAACAGGTCTTTTGGCAACTGGCAATATGCCAAACTTAAAAGCCTTGGCAGAAGCACCACCGCCACAAAGTTCAAGTTCAAGCGAAGAAGCACCTTCCTCTAGCAGTAATGACGAAACTCCCATTGTTTTGCCGCAAATTGTGCATGGCAACGCCCTTAGCTCTATGAATAACAGCGTAAATTTGCAAGTTGTCCGTGATGCGAGCCTTAAAGTTTTTGACTTAAAAGGCAATATGGTGCGTTCACTGAAATTCAAGCAAGGCAGTTATAATGTATCATTTGGTGATTTGCCAAAGGGTCTGTATATCGTAAAAGCTCAGTTTGGTAGCCAAAAGGAAATAGTACGAGTGCCGATTAGGTAAAAAAACTTCCCCCACCTGCCTAAAAAAATCTATATTTAATATAGGTAGTTT
>CAZIMU010000061.1:0-9796 GCA_964540355.1 uncultured Fibrobacteraceae bacterium
GCAAGCAAACCGACTGCAAACGATATTAGAGAGTCAAAAATTACAGAAATAACAAGCAATAATTTAATTGAGTGTTGTATTTATTTTACCGTACGCCATTGCATAGAAGCCAACTGGCTCAACGACCGCGATCAATTCCTTTATCCAAATGACGGTTGGAAAACAGACGATGAATTTCAAAATGATTGTCTCGCCTATACCTTGTTTCACGGGCAAAACAACATTTCCAGCAAACACGGCATAAACCATTGGATTCCATTTATAGAATGGGATGTAGGTGCCCACGATAAATTTGACAGCCATTTTATGACCGATTTTATAGATGGGAAAGAGGTATGGATGCTTCGGGAACCTAGCTTATTTTACAACGCTAGTGCTGGCGGTGGTGGCGCAAGCAGAGTGCCATATAAAGAGAAAAAGGCACTTAAATTTTCAAAAACTGCAAAAAATGTTTTCAAAGCAGGGCTAGAATTGTGGAAATACTACCACTCACAGCCAAATTGCAACGTAAATGCAAGTTTATACGACATTCGCGAGCATTTTCAGGGCAGGAATGCTCAGGGCAAAATGAACAATAAAAGCGATGATGAAAAGTATAATGAGTTGATAGGAGATTTGCGTTCTGCGCTTAAAGAACTTGCCCAGAAAATAGAACCTAAGGTTTATGAGTATGGTTTTTTGAAAGATTTCTAAATTATAGCCTTCAATGGCAAAAGTAATTTCCCTCTTGGTTTTATTGCTCTCTGCCCTTGCTTTTGCAAGGGCTTCTGCTGTGATTACCTTGGAAATGCCCATTGGAGCTAGGCAACTCGGCATGGGAGAGAGTGGGGTTGCTCTTGGAGACGATGGCAATGCGCTTTATTACAATCCAGCAGGGCTTGCATTTGGACCACTCGCAAATGAATGGGAATTGTCAAAAGAAGGTAAATTCACCGCACTTGCCGCTCGCAATCGCAGAGGTTTTTTAACCCGCAATGAGGTTTGGGCAGGAATGGCAAATGGTATTCTGCACTTTGACGGTCAGGCTTGGCGTGAAAACGTGATCATTCCCCTTGAAGGAAATGCAAAACTGAGAGATGTTGTGCGAACTTTCATAGGCTCAGAAACTTCTCTTGATTCCATATCCGGCGTGGTGCGCGCATATAATGGCATAAAAACATTGAACGAAGAAGAATTGCTGGTTGAGGTTAAAATTCCTTTTTCTGTTATTATTAAAGACTCTGTAACGGCTTTGCTTTACGAAACACGCACGGAAAAACTTTGGATAGGCACAACTAAGAGTTTGTTTCGCTTTGACGGAAAAGGTTTCAAGGATTTTGCCTCGGAATTTGGAACACGCAAAATAACCGCCATTGCAAACCAAGGCGCAACCCTTTGGATAGGCACAGATAATGGTCTTTTCGCTTATAGAAACGGGACTTTTGAGCAAAGAGGCGCGGTTTTGCCATCTCAAAAAATAACTTCTATTGCTTGGCACGAAGCTCGCAAAGAGCTTTATGTTGGCGTGGACAGCGCAGGCATAGCAAGGCTAATCCCAAAACAAAACGATGGCGATAAAGACAAGTGGAGCGTATTTGCGCTTGAAGATGGTATTATGGATTTAAGCCCAAAGGCAATGGCTATAGATAGCTCTGGGCATATATGGGCTGCGCACAAAGAAGGGCTTTCGCATTTTAATTTGAGAAGATGGGAGCAGGTGCGTTTTGAAAAAAACGAGGTTTATAGCATAACGGTTTCTGAAAAAGGTGCTATTTGGATTGGCACAGAAAAAGGCGTGTGGAGCTATTTGCCAGAATATGCAACTCCAAGCGGCCGCAAAAGCGAAACAGAAATGAACAGAGCCGAAGATACGCAAGGGCAGTGGAGCCATTACCATACGGGAAATGGGCTTGCGAGCAATACGGTTTGGAATGTGCTTGCGCTCGGCAACGATTTATGGCTAAGCACGGTTGCAGGCGTTGAACGCTACCACGCGGCGCAAAACCAAGTTGCATTTTTTTATGAAAAACTTTTGCCTATTCTCAACATTCCAGACCTCTATCATCTATACACGGGAGTAACTTTTCCGCTTGGCGACTGGGGAACTTGGGGTTTATTTGTGAATTTCATAAGTTTTGGCGAAACATTTGTTTCAAGTGATTTTGACGAAGACAAAGAAGGCAGTTCTTTTAACAGTTCTGAAACGGTTGTTGGTTTGAGCTATGGAACAAAGCTGAACAAGAATTGGGCTTTGGGACTGAGTTTCAAATTTTTCTATTCTGCACTAAGTTCTGGAGAAGGGTTAAACGAACCAGATGCAACCACGGCGAGCTATGCAGTTGATATTGGTGTTTTGGGGCGCAATTTGTTTGGTGTGAACGGGCTTAGATTTGGTACGGTGCTTGCAAACATAGGCCCTAATGTTTACTATGTGGAAAAATCCAACAATTATCCCATTCCTTTAACTTGGCGTTTTGGGCTTTCTTACGATTTAGTAAAACTCCCAGATCATCGCATAACATTGAACACAGATTACAGCAGAATGGTTATCTACGAAAATTCCAAAGGAGAGGCAGAGCCATTCTATATCTCTGCTTGGAAATCTTGGTTTTACCCAGAAACATCAGCAGACGGCGATAAAACCTTAGACAAGTTCAGAAAAACTTTTCAAGAAGGTATTTTGAGTTTGGGAGCAGAATATGTTTATGCTGGCACGGTGGCACTCAGAGCTGGTTATCTCCACGATAAAATAGGCACAAGGCAGGAATTAGATATTGGTCTTGGTGTTATGCTCTCCGATATGCTACAGTTAGACATTGCAAGCGTTCAAAATGTGAGCAATTTGGACGGAGTTAGAGACGGGCAACTGAGATTTGCTGGTTTGTTCAGATTCTAAAAGAGTTTCTCTTTTAATCTCCTCTCTCAACTTTAATGTCAAACTCCGGTTCGTATTTGAATTTTACGGCTCGGAAAATTGCTCTGCCCGCTTTTAGCATTGCAAATTCTGTTTTCCCATCATAACTTGTTTTTGAACCTTGAAGAGTGCCTAAAACAAAAACATCTTGCAAAGAAAAACTACCCAAAAATTTGGAATCAAAAACAGATAGATTTCCTTGAAAAGAAGACGAATAAAAAGAAAATTTTTTGTTTGCCGTTATTTCCGAAAAATAGCTGTCTTTTGACCAAACTGCCATTTGATAAAAAATCGCATTTTCCTTGAAAATGGATTTTGTGAAATTAATAGTTCCGTAAATTATCGCATTGGTAAAATCCACATCTTTTTGAAATTCGCTTTCCAAAAAAATCACATTGCCATCAAAACGTGTGCGGACATTATTGTTTTTTTGTGCAATAACCTTTTCTTTGAAAACACAACGCGAGCAGAAAAAATCAGCCTTGACTCTTGCTTCAAGCATCGCTGAACCAACTGGAGATGGTTTTCCAATGCTAGAAAAATCCAAAACCCCTTCCACAACAGCATCCTTCATTTCAACCGATTCGCCCTTTTCCAGTTTTTTGATTATATCCCCTGCTTTAACAGTGGTTTCTCCAAAGCAGGAAGTTAGGGCAAGCAAAACAACAAACAAGAAAGGCATAATTACTGTTTCTTTATGCGTTTAACCGGATTGGCTTTTTCTCTGTACTTGGCTACTTTTTTTGCAAAAACTCCGTTTTTCTTGTCTCTGTTAAGGAGCTTTTTTATTTCTTGCGGAGTATAAGCGTTATAGGCTCCCAAATCCACAACCGAATGAACTGGAGCTTGTTTTGCTCTTTTTGCCGAAATCTTAGAATTTGCAGTTATGGGTTCCATAATGCCGTCTTCAAAATGCAAAGGCTTGCCGTTTGGTTTGGATATGAAATAGAAATTATTGTCTTCGTTGGTTTCTTCAATTACATTCTCATAATCGGCATATACAACCAAGTAGTAATCTCCGGTAATCTCTGGCATTAGGTAAGGTATTTCCATATCTAATCCTCCAGTTTCTGCTTCGCCTGCTTTTTTGCCGGGTTCAATATCCATATTGTTCCAAATTCCGCCTACAAGTGCATCGGACTCATCATATTTTCCCCAACAAACTTTATTGTCAAAATCGCTAGGTTTTTTGCAAGGTGACCCTTCTTCGTCAGTATAGCGATCTTCAAAAATAATTTCATAATCATCTTCGGCATCGTAAGCGTTGTAATATAAATAATAAACACCCCAGTTTTGGCTTGCCAATATTGCGTTTGAGCCGTTGTTATACACCTGATAAGAAAATGCACGTGCTCTGGGATTGCTGGTTTTTTCTGGGTCTAAATAGTCTTCGGCAAATTTTGCTAGCAAGTCGTAAGTGTTTTTAGGTGGAGGATTTGGAGGCACAGGATTTGGCTTTAAAGTGTCTTCTGGAGCTGAGGAATTCTGCGCTACAAAAGCGTATTTGCAAAAATCATTCAAAAAGTAATCGTAATCTATCCAGATGCTTCCATTATCTCCCCAGTTTGTGCCCCAAGAATTGCGAACCTTAAAAGCACCGCCTGTCCCCATATTATCATCATAGCCTACTAGAACCATAGCATGGCCGCCACTTTGGTTGACATCTGAGTATAAAACCGTTTTGTCTCCCCACCTTTTTCTAAAATTGTCACCGAGCTTTCCTGCAAAAAGTACAGGTCTGCCTTGGGAAAGATATGTTTTGAAATTATCTAAATCCATACCATCCATTTTAGTGCTATTTGAATAGTAGAGTTTTTCGTTGTAAGCTATTTTGCGGTAGTTTGCCAATTTGTTATTTGGGTTCATCTTTGCGTTGGAACTAGGTGCATCACACGAACTTGTCATATCATAAGGAACCTCTGCCATACTGGCTACACCACTGGTAATAAGAGCTTCCATAGCATATTCAAATGACGTTCCGCTTGAACAGCCTCTTTTTTCTGGAGGAATAACCAGCCATAAATCTTTAGGGCTGGTTTGATTTGAAGGCTTTGCCAAATCAGTAGCAGTCCAGTTTTTCTCTATGGCGTTTAGTGCAGTTTTAAAAGCATAGCCAGTGGAGAAAGCTACGCAAGTGCCATAAGACCCTTGGCTTTGCACGGGCGGAAATTTATCTTCAATGAGATAGGATTTTGGGAAGTCGCCTGCTGCATCGCCAAAGTTCTTTATATCTTGCGGAACCTCTCTAACGTTTTTTTCGTCTTCAGGTGACAATCCCGTTCCGAGAGTGTTGTTGTCAACATTACCAAGCACATCGTCTAAAAACGAGTGATTACCGCAGCTTAATAGCATAAAAAACAGCGGAACAAAGTATTTTTTCATGGGTACCTCCTAATCGACTTCCTTTCGGGCTTTTTTGGTTTCTGAACTGGAACTGGAATCTTCATCATTATTAACTTCCTTTCTGGCTTTTTTAACCTCTGAGCTAGAACTTTTTTCAATTTTCAAGCTAGAACTGGAATAATTCTTGTTTTCTGGGGCTTCCTTTCTAGCTTTCTTAGATTCTGAGCTAGAACTTTTTTCTGTCTTTGAGCTAGGGCTGGAAGTTTTTTTTTCTTCCTCTTCTGTAGATGGTAATTTTAAGTCATCTAATACTTTTTTTGCATACTGGCACTGCGAAAGAGTAAGTGCAGATAAAACAACGATTAACAATAAAATACTTTTTCTCATCACAAATTTTCCTGCGTTGAATATAGAAATTTTAAACATATACACGTAGCTTACGTGTATATGCATAGCCATGTTTTATTATTTGCAATGACCAGATAGTGACAAACTCTCAATTGTTATTACGTAAAACCAAGTCTCTTTCCAAAGAGAAGTTACATTAACAAGTTCACCGCCTCCGCATTGATTTGCTAATGATTTTGTAGCTTCTTCGGCTTTTTCCAATTTCATGGCGGTAAAACCAAGAATATTCATGTTGGATGTTCCAGCAGTAACTTTCTTTCCGCTGCTATCAACAACGGGACCGGCAACACTGGCTTTAACTGCACTGCAACCCATAAGGGCAACTGATGCGACTATTGCTAAGGATATTAGCTTTTTCATATTGAACTCCTATTGTTTTTATGTGTTGTAAAGCAAGGCCTTAAAAACAGAAAGCCTTGCAGTATTATTGCGTTTGCGAATAATTCTTTTGAAATCTTCGTTTTGAGGGGCAAAAACGTCATTTGAAACACAAATATAGAAAAAATTGGGGAATTTAACAAGGGGAAATAGAAAATTTGTTATATTTTTGCAAAATATGTGGAAACACTCTGTATTTGCAAATAATTTGCGTTTAACCAAGCCTTTTTTTGAAAAAGCGGGCGTAAAACAGCCAAAATATGGCGAAGTTTTGAGAAATTTGCTCTGCGATGCCTTTGATTTTGTTTTTAGACACCCTAAACAGGGCTATTTTCCCCCAATTTTGGAAGAAATGAAGGCAGGCGGCATTTTATTGACCGCGCATTACGGAAACCACGAGCTTTTTGGTTTTAGGATAGCTGAAAGCGGCTTGCCCCTAAATGCCTTAGTGCAAGAGCAAAAACCCAAGTTTTTTGATATGTGGCTTCAGAAAAAAAGAACCGTCAATGGAAAATGCTTCACAAAAAGGATAGAACCAAACCATTTGATAGATTTTATAGACGGCGGTGGTTTATTCGGACTGATCGCCGACCAAAATTTTAGAAAGCTGCCTCCGCTCTCCATAAGGAAAAAATGCGAAGGTTCCTTCTTGGGTGTCAAGGTCCGCTGCAATCCGCTACCGGCTTTTATTTTGGAACACCGCCCCAAAACTCCCGTATTTTGCGGCTATTTGGGACAAATAAAGAAAATACCCTCAGAAAACTTTTACGCCCATTACCATTCTTGGCTGGAAAATATGATTTTGGAAAATCCAGCTAGGTGGTATGGCTGGTTTCATAGGAGGTTTGAATCACGCCCATAATGCTGCGGTAGGCACAGCAAGCATATCTTTGCCAAAAGGTATGGTGTGTTCCCCTGAATAGAGTACAATGCCTTTGAATTGTTTTTTCGCAAGATTATTTTTAAACCACTCCAAATGCTTAAAATCATCTTTTGAAACATTATGTCCTGCCTTTACCTCAATACCCAAAAGCTTTTTGTCATTTTGTTCAACAATAAAATCTATTTCTCGTTTTTCTCGGTCTCTGTATTGATAAAGCGAATGGTTTTTGCCAAAATCTATTTGCGCAATGAGTTCTTTATGCACAAAAGTTTCAATTAATTTTCCAGAACGGTCAGTATCTAAGGCCACTTCCTGTTCATTCCAGTCCAAAATAGAACTCATAAGCCCAGAATCCGAAACATATAACTTTGATTTTCTCCCCACTCTATCATAGTCGGTATATATCCAAGGAGAAACCCTGTCAAATAAAAACATTGAAACCAAGGTATTTATATAAGTTTCTATTGTTGGTTTTGATATTGTGAGTTTTGAGCAAATTCCTGCAATATCAATAAATTTTCCAGACCAAGAGAGCATGATTTTAAACAATTCTTCCAAAGAATCCTGCCTTTTTATATTGGAAATATCTTTTAAATCTCTTAACATCAGAGCATTTATATAATCTTTATGCCATTCTTTGGTATCTGAAATATGTTTCATTTTAACCGCTTCTGGGTACCCTCCTTTAAAAGCCATATTTATTATTGCTCTTTTGTCAAAGCCGCTTATTTTTGCAGGGAAATCCAAGGCAAAGGCTTTTTCTAAAAAATTTGGCTTGCTGTCTAAAATTTCTCCGGCAGTTAAGGTTCTCAAACGAATGTTTTTAATCCTCCCCGCAAGGCTTTCGGTAACAACTGGCAATGTTTGCAAATTTGCGGAACCGGTCAATAAATATTGCCCATTTCTATTGTTTTCGTCAACTACAAGTTTTATTTCTGGCAATAGCATTGGTGCTTTTTGTACTTCGTCTATAATCATTGTTTGGGAATTGTTTTTTATAAAACCTTTTGGGTCTTCCAATGCACCTCTTAAAAGCGAGGTATCGTCTAGGGACCTATAAATGCAATTTTTATTTGAAATTTGCTTAGAAAGCGTTGTTTTGCCAGTTTGTCTTGCGCCAGATATAAGGACAATTCGCCTGCTGTGCAAGGCTTGACTAACATTTTTATTCAAAAATCTGCTATATTCTCCGCTCATAAGCATAAATATAGCAAAAAATCCGCGAAAAGTAAAGTAGAAAGCCCGCGAAAAGTAAAATGAAAACCCCGCGAAAAGTAAAGTAGAACATCCGCGAAAAGTAAAATCAGACTGTGTTATGTTGTATTAAAAAGCATATAAATGGTATAAGACACGGAGCATGTCATCTTCATTCACTGTTTTCTTTCTTACATCCATTGAACCCTCAACTGTGATATCCGATTCAGGGAAATATTTATATTCAGGAATTAGCACTAATATGCCTCCAGTGGCACCTACTTTTGGTTTGTATTTATACAATCTGCCATCGCTTTTGAGATAGCTTAAACCTAAACTTGGTCCTATGTAAAACTGGCTGGCGGTGCCATTCGTTTTAGAAACTAAATCATTAGTCAAAACATTTAAGCTAACATCCATGTTCATGCCTGGATGTTCGCCAAAATGATAACCTGAATAAACATTCCAAGCGGTATTAGCTCCTGAAATAATATTTTTGCTGTTTAAATGCTTTAGGTCTATGCCCAAAATCCAATTGCCATTCTTGTTAAAATCGTTCTCCGCCATATTGCTTCCAACCCAAATTCCAATTGCGTTATTATGGCTTCTTTTTGAAGGCTTAACGGTACACTGAATAAAAAACAGTGCCAAGGCAAATAGAAAAACCCAGCAAAATGGTATGGGCGGTTTCATAATAGGTTTTCATAATATACTTATTTTACGCAACGGACAGAGAATAAATGTGTCCCATTCCACATCAGTTGGCAAATGCCATCCAGAGGGGGTAAGCTTTTTTTTCAGCTAGGTGGCATGGGTGCTTTCATTATTGTCCCTGTGCAGCACACATACCTTTCATACCATCACCATATAAATACATCATTTGGTCAGGTTGATTTGGATTAGGGCATTTCTCTACTTCGCCTGCAGGGCAAGCACCGCTTGCTTCGTATTTGTATATACTGCCCATAGATTTACATTCTTTTTCCAGTTCCTTGCCTCCTTCAAGGCACATCCCGTTAACACTGTTTACATAGTAGCATACGGGTTTGCCTGGTGGCGGTGCTGGATCGTCCTTGTCGCTTGAGCAAGAAACTGTGAAAACCAAGGCAAGCGCAACGCTTGCTGCCAATAGAGTTTTAACTCTGTTCATAAAAACCTCATTATATAAATTGTTTGGAAGACAAATATAGAAAAAATGTGAAATTTTGTCAAGCGTTAAAAATTTGTTTATATTCCTGTTAATAATATGTGGAAATCACACCGCTAGGCAGTCATAAAACCTTTTTTTGCCCTTCCTAACCCATTTTGCGCTGGGCTTTTTCGCTCGCCGCTTTCTAAAATCAAAGGTGAGAAGATAGCCCTCGTTCTCAAATGGAGTATCGCCACGCCCTCAAAACTTATGCGAGCTACCTGATAATCTTTTTCCAGCAAAACTTTTTCTAATTGCCTTATGGTTGTTGTCTTCCCATACTGCCCCTTTTCAACCATAGCAACTATCTGGCTAACCTTATTTGAGATGTCAACCATATAGTGCTGATTTGGCAGGCAAAGACCTGTTACGTTAAATTCACGCATAAAGTTTTAAGGTAGAAAAATTTTTACTATATTAAAAAATATGGAAGAAAAATCGATATTGAATGATGGTTTGTTTAACCATAATCTCTTTATTGTGTGGAAACCCGAATACGATTTGGGAA
>CAZIMU010000062.1:0-9754 GCA_964540355.1 uncultured Fibrobacteraceae bacterium
TCAAAAGCCGAATAACCAGAGCCAGATTCAGGGGAAACATAAACAAATTTATGCCAATAAACATCGCTTGGTTTTTGCAAAATATCTGCGATAGTTGGAGCCGCACCCAAAGTCCCGTAGGGATTATATGCAAAACCGCGCAAGGACTGTTCAGCAAAAACGAGTACTGCGCACAGAAGTATAATTTTAACAATATTCATAAACATAGCAAGTGTAATATAGTAAATGCTGATTTGCCCATACCCTATACCCCATACCCAAACATTGAGTTAATCATTAATTATATCGCTTGCGACAAATCAAATACAATATGAGAAAGTTTGAATCTATCAGGTTTAAAGTCGTCGAATGTTGTTTTAATGGCATAGTCTAATCTTATTGTTAAAAACTGCCATTTATAGCGAAGTCCAAGCCCAACAGACATTTCTTCAGCTGTTTTATAAAGCTCGTCTGTATCTTTTATGCGAACCCAGTCTGAGAATTGCACAAGTTGAAAATTGTGAAGCGTATTCCAAGGTGGAATCACTCTCAGCTCCTCATTTACTCTGTAATAAGTTGGCGAAAGCCCGCCAGCTTTAATCTCTACAATTGAATCTTTTTTAGGATCGTATTTCTCAGTTATTATGTATGGAAACACACTCCTAAAAGCATAGCCTCGTAAGGTTCTGCCACCGCCCTGATAAAAAGTTTGCGCATCGTCTTCTGCAGCTTTGTTGAAAATATTTCCATAGCTAAATGCAAAGGCACTGAGCAAATTTTTGAAAAAAGGAACATAAACATAAGAAGACACGTCTGTATAAAGAAAGCCGTGCTCTAGGCTTATATTCCAAAATTCCGCAAATTTTTTCATGCTTTTAACCTTTTGAAAAGATTCATTTTTCAATTCTCCACCAGCACCAAAAGCTGGAACAAATCTAAGGCCTAAAATGGGATCGTGGCTATTGTCGGTAAAATCAAATACTAAACCTATCTCGTCTTTTACTTTAAAGTAATCATCTTCTTCCAATTTTATCAATTTTAAAAATCTGAAATCAAATGTGTTTCTAAAGCGAATACGATTGGAAAGTCCAAACGATATATTTGCCCTATTCACTAATTCCCATCTTTCAACAAGGATATCTGGATTGGTTGGTTCTGGCAACTTTTCGTGGTTAAAAAATATTTTCTCATCTAATCTTATAGCTGTTGGTATCCAAGATACTCCGGTACCAAAAAGCAAGGGATGCGCATAATTAAATGCTATTTCTTGGCGATTTTCTGCAAGCATAGTGCTAACGCCCATTTCGTGAAAAGAACCGAACAAATTTCTGTGCAGAGAAGACAATGATATTCCAAAACCATAAACCTGTTCAAAAAAGAAACGATAATTTGCCTCTCCAGGAACTCTCTCATAAACGGTTAAGGTAATATCAGAAAGCCCGTTTTCTTGCAAAGTGTCTTCTAACCTAACCTGCGAAAACAGCTGCGTTGTAAATAACTTTGTTCTGAATGAAAAGAAATATCTTTCGTTAACTATGGAATCACGTGGTATTTCCCACAAATTTTTCAACCAAAGTGTATCTGAAAGCCCATATTCTGGTTCTGTTTGCCCCGGCAGTAAACCTGAGCGAAAAATCACGCTTCTGAAATTTCCCATACGAACTTGAATATTAGGGTCTGTAAAATAACGAACATTCACTTGTTTTTCCACTGTGTCTATATATTCTCTATGTTCTATGGTTATATGCAAATAGCCGTTTTTCAGATAAACATCCCTTATTGATTTTTGGTCATTGTTTATATTCTCTGGATCATAAAATCCACCTTTGGGAACAGAGAGATCTTCTACCTTTATTAGAGTATCTGAACCTTCGGTAAATTCAATCTCTGCCCATCCAAACTTGTATCTCTCTCCCTCATATACATTAAACACATAATTTTCCACTAAAATGGAGTCCACCTTTTCTTCTCTCACCGAAAGAGAAATATTTTCGCTAAAATAACCGTTGTTTTGGTAAAAATCGTCCAAATTCACCTTTGCCAGCTTAATTATGAAATTACGCCTCTCTGGCGAAATTAGATCCATTTCCGTAGGCAGGTCTAACTGTTCAGTTAAAAATTTTTCGCTATAAATTTTAGCACCGTTTATTTGCAATTTCCAAGGTGAAACACCCGCGCTTGCAAAAACTGCAAATAAAATTACGCAAAGAATTGCATACATTAACTTTTCTTTCTAGGCGTCCTCGGTTTCTTTGGAGCAGGAGCATCTTCGTCTGCTGGAGGAGCTTTCCCTTTTGGCTTTTTAATAACAGGAGCGGCAGGAGCTTCATCCTCGCTTGGCGTTTCTTCCATCACTGGTCTCCTTTTTCCTACATCACCGCCGCCACCGCCACCACCTCTAAAGACCTTCTCTGGGTTAAAACCAGAGGGAAAGTTTGTTCTGTCATCATATACAACTCCAGAAACCTGCCGCAGTTTTTCCATTCCTTTGGAGCGAGATAAATTTGCTCCAGAAAAATCCACTCTCTCTAGTTTCGTGTCTTCGTTAAAGCTTGCGGCTTGAATATCGGCATTTACAAAACTAACCTGATTGAGTTTTGCTCCATCGAATTTTGCACCAGTCATAGTGGCTTCCGAGAAAATAACTCTGTCTAAAGTGGAATTTTTGAAATCGGCTTTTGTCAAATCGGCTTTGGGGAACTGCGAGCGTTTCATATCGGTTCCGTCAAAAACGGCATTTTTCAAATCTGAACCAACAAAATCGCATTTGTCAACGCTGGCATCAAAAAAGCTTGCTCCAACCATTTTGGTTCCCACAAAAGTGCTAACACTTACATTGCTTTTATCAAACACCACACCGGTTATTGTCATTCCGTTGAAATCCATATCTGATATGTTGGCTTGCGCAAAAATAGCCTTCTGTAACTTGGCTTTCTTTAAATCTGCCTTGCTGAATGATGTGAGAGAAAAATCTGCATTGGTGAAATTGGCATTGCCAAAATCTGCACCAGAAAAGTCCACCCTTTGCAAACCAGCACCAGTGAAGTTTGAGTTGTTCAAGTCCACATTCACAAAATTGGAATTGGTTAAATTGCATTTGGAAAAGTTTGCCCCCGTGACTTGCGCTCCTTTAAAGTTGGAACCAGCGAGTCCCGAATTTGAAAAATTGGTGTTTTGGGCAACAACCCCACCAAAATCGGCACCGGTTAAGTCCACGTCTATGAGTTTTGCGCCCGTTAAATCGGTGTTTTTAAAGCTAAGACCCTCAGATACCTTCATTGAGGTGAGATTCGCATTCGTAAGAGAGGCACCTGAGAAATTCGTTGATTTTTCTATAGCTCCTTCGCTATTCAAAAGCGTTGCTCGGTATAGATTTGCTCCTTCAAGGTTTGCATCGGAAAAATCCACGCCTCGCATATCTGCGCTCGAAAAATTTGCACCCGCGAGATTTGCCCCAGAAAAATTAGGGGTTTCTAGCATGGCATTCTGAAAGTTTGCGCCTCTAAGCTCGGCTTTTTTAAACACAGGGCTTGAGCCAGTGGCATTCTGAAAGTTTGCCTGCTCGCCAGCTGCATTGTCAAAACGATAGCCATCAATGCCCTTTCGACTAAATGAAGTGGTTATTTCCTTGCCTCGCCAATTGGCTTGCTCAGAAGGAGCTCCACAGGAAGTTAAGGAAATGAGAAACGCGGAAGCGGTCAACAAACCGCCGAAAATATATTTTTGCATAGAATAACCCTTTTGCATATTCCATTAAAATATAAAAAAAAAATAAAAAGCGGTAGATTTTTTTTGTATCTTTCGTTTCTTATGCCAAATAGAGTAGTAGTGGGTTCCCAATGGGGAGATGAAGGCAAAGCCAAAATAGTGGATTTTTTAACCTTATATGCTGATATAATAGTCCGTTTTCAAGGGGGCGCAAACGCAGGGCATACGGTAAAAGCAGGCGACCAGGAATTCATTTTTCACCTAATCCCAAGCGGAATTATGCACGAAAACAAGGTTTGTGTGGTGGGAAACGGCGTTGTTTTTGACCCAAAACAGGCTATTTTAGAGATAAAAGATCTAGAAACAAAGAACATTTCAGTGGAAAACCGCATTTTTATAGCAGAAAACGCCCATATTGTGCTACCCTGGCATATAGCCTGCGATAAGTTAAAAGAAGCCAAGGCTGGAAAATCGGCCATTGGAACCACAGGGAGAGGCATTGGACCCTGCTATAGCGACAAAGTGAACAGGCTTGGGGTTAGGGTTGGAGATTTGCTGGATATTAAAGAATTAAAGCCTCGTATAGAAGCCCTAGCCCAGTTCAGAAACGAAGAATTTGAAAAAGTGTTTGGCTCAGAACCCATAGACCCAGGTCCTGTTATTGAAGAATATTTGGAATTTGGCAAACTGTTAAAACCCTATATTTGCGACACCGTTTCTTATTTGTACGAGGCCTTGAAAGCCAAAAAGCAGATAATTTTTGAAGGCGCTCAGGGAACAATTTTGGATGTTGACCACGGAACCTACCCTTTTGTCACCTCTTCAAACACGGTAGCTGGTTCTGCAAGCTGCGGGTCTGGAGTTGGCCCCACTGCCATAGACCAAGTTATTGGCGTTGTGAAAGCCTATACCACAAGGGTTGGAAACGGACCTTTCCCAACAGAACTCTCAAACGAAATTGGAGAAGAACTTCGCAAAATAGGCGGTGAATTTGGAGCCACAACCGGCAGGCCGCGCCGCTGCGGTTGGTTCGATGCCCCCGTTGTTCGCAAGGCAGCAGCCGTAAATGGTTTAACGCACCTTGCAATAACCAAGCTAGATGTGCTAGATACTTTTAAGGAGATAAAAATTTGCACAAACTATAAAATGGAAGGTAAAGAATTGCAGAGTTTTCCAAATGGTTTAACGCAAGTTGCCCTTTGCGAACCTGTTTATGAAACTTTATCGGGCTGGGAGTGCTCAACCTCCAAATGCCGCTCTTGGAGCGAATTGCCACCAAATGCACAAAAATATTTAAACAGAATTTCCGAACTCGCCGGAGTTAAAATAGGGATGATTTCCATTGGAGCAAAGAGAGATGAATCTATTATACTGGATCTTAATTGAGAATTAAATATGGAAAATGAAAATCCTTTTAGTACTCCAATTAAAATAAAAGAGCCGCAGAACAAGCTCCCTGATTTTTTAATTGAAAATTTGCCCGAACATTTGCAGGCTACCCTTAAGGAGCTTGGCTGGAACGAGCTGATGCCCGTGCAAAAGAAAACCATTCCCTATATGCTGCAAGGCAGGGATATGCTAATTCAGTCTAAAACAGGCTCTGGAAAAACAGGAGCTTTTTTGCTACCTCTTTTTCAGGTTATAGTTACAGAACATATTTTCCCACAGGCTCTTATTTTGGTTCCCACCCGCGAGCTGGCATTGCAGGTTCACGGCGAGGCAGAAAAGCTAGCAAAAGGCACTGGTATTCGCTCTTGCGCAATTTTTGGCGGTGTTGGTTTTGACAACCAAATTCATGCACTAAGAAATGGAGTGCATATAATAGTTGCCACCCCAGGCAGGCTTTTAGACCACGCCCAAAGGGGCAACATAGATTTTGGAAGTATTCGCGATTTGATTATGGACGAGGCAGACGAAATGCTCGGTATGGGTTTTTACCCCGATATGCAACGTGTGCGCCGCTTTTTGCCAAAAGATATTTCTTGCACAATGTTCAGTGCCACAATTCCTCAAACCGTAAAAAGTTTAGCGAGGGAATTTCAACGTCAAAACGCAGATTTTCTCTCCCTCTCCTACGACCAAGTTATAGCAAAAAATTTGGAACACCGCTACTATGCCTCCGATGCAATGGGCAAAGATTCTCTTTTAATAAAAATTTTAGAATGGGAAAATCCTGAGAGTTGCATGGTGTTTTGCAATATGAAAAAAGACGTTGCATATTTGGAGCAGGTTTTGAACGATTACGGTTTTGCCTCCAAAGCTCTCTCTGGGGATATTTCGCAAAAAGAACGTGAACAGGTTTTGGGAGAATTCAGAGAGAACAAACTGAAACTTTTGATATGCACAGATGTTGCCGCACGCGGCATAGATGTTACCCACGTTACCCACGTTATTGTTTACGACCACCCAGGCGACCATGAGGTTTATGTGCACAGAAGCGGCAGAACAGCAAGAGCTGGCAGAAGCGGCCTTTCCATTTCGCTCATAACTCCGGTTGAAGAAATTGAGATTCAAAAAACCGCCGCAGATTTTGGCATAAACTTCATAAAAATGCCACCCATAAGCGAAGAAGAATTAGCAAGCCGTGTTCGCCAAAGAGCCGAAGCAAAACTAGACCGCGAGCGCAGATTTTTGGGACAAAAACAAAACGAAAGAATGAGCCGTTATCTTCCAATGGTAGAGGAACTTTCGCAAAACACCGAAGGCAAAGAACTCCTCGCCTATTTGTTGGATTCGTTTTATTGGAAGTAACCACACACAAACGCACGACAATTTGGCACAACAACCCAATGCGTAAAACAACATAATGATACCGATTTGTAGGGGCAGGTCTCCGTGCCTGCCCTTTTTGTTGCACCCATATTTGCATTTTTTGCGGATATATCCGCATTTTGCATATTTGGTTTCGCAAAGGGCAACCACGGGGAGTTGCCACAAATATGAACTTTACCCCTTGACAAAATCCCTTAATTTTTATATATTAAATTTCACAATGGTATTATTTGATTTCACATTTGGGGCAACCGCAAGGGTCGCCCCTACGGGGTTCAAACAAAAGAAATGTACGAAATTTTCTATATTACAAATATGCCCAAAACAACAAATGAATGTTTAAAATTGCTAAAAGCCTATAAAAAAGAAAATGCTAGTAAATATGGCATTGAAAGTATAGGCGTTTTTGGTTCTTTTGCCAGAGGAGAACAAAATAGCAACAGCGATTTGGATGTTTATCTCGAATCCGACACTATTAGCCTATTGCAAATGGGTTCCTTGTTATACGATTTGGAAAATCTTTTAGGCATAAAAGTTGATTTAATACACAAACACAAACGATTGAGAAACGAATTTTTAAACACCATAAAAAAAGACATCATTTATGCCTGACAAAACAATAATTGCCGATAAATTGCAGAAAATGGAAGAAGCCTTGCAGTTGCTTATAGATGGTACCGCAAATATAAATTCCGTTGAGGAATTGCTTGCAAATGCGGAAGGAATGTTAAAACTCAAAGGTATTTGCATGGGATTACTTATTATTGGCGAAGAAGTGAAAAATTTAGACAAACATTCGGAAAATAAATTGTTGCCAAAATATCCGCAAGTTCCTTGGAATGCGGTTATGAAAATGAGAGATATTATTGCTCATCATTATTTTGATGTAGATGCAGAAAGAGTTTTTGATACGCTCAAAAATGATATTCCGCCTTTGCTTGCGGTCATAAAACTTATTAGAGAAGACTGGCAGAAAAATACTTAGTAGTAAGTTTAAGTATTCAAAAAAATCCCTTGCATATAACTTTGTGCAAACCAACTGGTTCGCAATCAATCAAAGAATTATTCTCTTTTTGTTTTGCCGGACAGTTGTGCAACTCTGTGCAAGTGGGTGAGCAATATTGCCACAAAGCTCCCTTTTTTCTTTGCCCTATAACACCGAATTTTAGCCATTCTCTTGTATATGCGTGAACTGGATTTGCGAGTATTTTATCAAATTCGCCTTCTTCCACAAGTCTGTCTGCGCAAAAAATGGCGAGGCGCGCTCTGCAAAACTGCATTTTGCTGGCTTTTTGTAAAATAGTCTCTTTTTTGCTCGCTAAAAAAACTACGCTGCCAATTATGTTCTTTCTCAGCAAATCTTGCAAAAAATCATAAGGTCTGCACTCCTCAAAAAATCCTACATCTGGCTCTTCAATAAAAATTGCCGTATTTGTGTTCAAAGAACAGAGCCAAAGCGAAATCTTTTGCAGAACAGGCAAGGAAATTTTAGATGGCTTGTTCCAAAGAACCGAATTTTCTATGCCACTCATTGCGACATAATCTCTTAATTTTTTCTTAGTCATGTCTTTATGCAAATCAAGGATAAAGTCCCCTATTGTTCTATGCGGAGGAAAAGACTCAGCTGCATTTTTTGGCAAAAGAATGGATTTCAGAGTATCGCCTGTTTTTAGCCTTTGCCCATCCAATCTAACGGCGTTTTGGCAATTACATTCATCGGGCAAAAAACCCGCCAAGGCGCGCAAAAGTTTATTGTGATGCGTTTCGCCTGCCAAAAATAAAAAATCGTGTTTTTTCAAACTCAGCGAAAATGGTTTTATCATACGATTAAGCGAAAAGTCAATCCAAGAAATAGACATATCACTTATTCGGCAATATTATTTTGAACATTAAAAAAAACATACTCGCAAATAAAGCAAATACAAGCGCATAAAAAGAACTGCCATAGAGCAGAGGAAGATCCCCTAAATTATAAGCGGTTTTTATGGTGCTACCAAGACCAGGAATATTAAATTTTGCTTCTAAAAACAATATAACAATAAAAATAGCTGGCGCAAAAAAACTCCAAAACAAAGCCTGCATAGGCAATGCGGCAATTCGTGCCTGTTTTATAATTTTTGCCTTATCCATACGCAAAAACACAGAAAATTCACTAAATTCGCTGGTTAATTTTTTTTTCACGGTTAAAAAGAACAAAAAAACACCAAAAGTGCAAAAACAAAGAGCTAAAATCAGCAAATATTTACTCAATGAATGAGGAAAGGCCGTTAAAACAAAGTGCTGAACCGTTTGCGGATATTCAAAATCTGAAAAACCAAGGCTTCCTTTTTCAAGAGAAGCCTTTATATAAGAAAAAAAATCTGTAAAATTAAATTCCAAGTTCTGTCGCAACAGCGTAAATTCCTTTTTTGTCTATGGTTCTTAGACCCTGACTGCTAACGCGAAGGCTAATCCAGCGGTTTTCTTCTGGAATAAAGAATTTTTTTGTGTGCAAATTTGGCTGCAATCTAACCTTTTTTTTGCGATTAGAATGAGATATGCGGTTTCCCATCATACCTTTTTTCCCTGTAACATCACATACGCGGCTCATAAAATTCTCCAATCTAGGTCTATAAATATAGCAATTTTTAGCGATTTTGTCAAGGGGTATTTTTTCTACCTTATTCCTACCAAAAATGCCAGAAACCTTAGAATGTACCATATCTTCCGTAGTTTTTTCAAACGAGCGAAACGGGTTTTCTGTTGTACGCATAAAACACGGTAAACAAATAGAAACAGCGGCGGGTAATTTTTTGCCTGTTCACGCAGGGGAGAGGGTTCGTTTAACAGGAGAGTGGAGCGAGCATCCTAAATTTGGAAAGCAGTTTTCTGTGGTGAGTTGCGAGGTTTTGCAACCAGAGGGGGAAAATGGCTTGATAGATTATTTGGCAAGCGGAATTTTCACAGGCATAGGCGAAAAAACAGCGGAAAAATTGGTAGGTGTTTTTGGGGAAAATTTGCCAAAAATTTTAGACACAAATCCAATGCAGTTGCGAGGCGCGGTAAAAGGTTTAAGTGGAAAGCGGCTTGAAAAATTCATAGATGATTGGGGAATGCAGCAAGAGAGCAGAAAATCTCTGTTATTCCTTTACAAACTCGGATTCACCGGTGCAAAAGCGATGCTCGCTTGGAATTTATACAAAATGCAAACAGAAGATATAGTTAGCGAAAATCCATACACTCTTTGCGAAGAACCTTTTTCCTATCCATTTGAAATAGCAGACAATGCCGCAAAAAAAATAGGCTTTGAAGAGAG
>CAZIMU010000063.1:0-9684 GCA_964540355.1 uncultured Fibrobacteraceae bacterium
TGCCCTCAATAGCTGATATTGATTTTACTACATAGAAACGCACTAAAATTGAAAATCCACGACACTCATTGTCGCAACCAATTTTTATATTTACAAGTATATAACCAACGAGAGGTGCTTATGCTTAATTTTTTGTACTTTCTAGCAACATCAGAGATGGCCTATTCTAGAGCAAAATTGGAATGTTCAACTCACTATTCTATGACATCTAGAGAATGTCAATATTTCCTTATAAACGCCTGCAATGGCTGCCTAAAAACGAGCTTTCTGTGGATATTATTGCAAAGGAATTGAGCGAAATGGTTTTAGCAAAGGAGCCTTACGGAAACAGAAGAATTGGATTTTAGAATATTTTCTACCTTCCCAAATATGCGCAACACCGACACCCTAAAATGGCAGAGAATCCTCGCTATGTACCGCTTTTTCCTTCACAAAAAGGGAAGACTCTTAGCGGTTAAAGATGTAAAAAATGCTTTGGACAGCGAAGACATCATAGCTAATATAAGAGATATTCAGCGCGATTTGGCGGATATGAAAAGCATCGGTGTAAATCAGAATTTGCGGTATAGAATTCCAAATGTGCAGGCTATAGATTTTTACGGAGAATTAAATGAAAGCGATATTTTCTCTTTTTTGCTCTTGTCAAAAATTTTGTTTTGGATGTTTGGCGAGAGCATAGATATTGAATCTTTGGAAAAAGCGATTTCTGGCAGTTCACAGAAAACGCTCAGGCTTTATGGAAAAGATTTGTATAGGGATTTGTGGAATGGATTCGCTTTTGGGGGTATAATGTCAGGGTTATAACCCCGAATGAATTGAAGCAAGAAATGGTGAAATATGGGAAATGGCTGTGTGAAAAGCCATAAATCCGCGACAATAGCTGTCGCAAAGGGATTGTATATTATATTTAATTGAACACGAGGTACACAATGGAGCAAAAAGAAGAAATAGCTCAAAAATTGCTTTTGGGCTTTGACGATTTGGATCTTGCCATAATGCACAAGTTTTGGTTGCGTAATGCAGGGCTTAAAACGGTCGCAGACATTGTTCGACACACAGAAGCCGATTTCAAAAAAAAGTTTGGTCATAGAACTGTTTTAAATGTAAAAGACATTTTAACATCAATGGATCTCACCTTTGATATGGATGTGGGTGCTTATATAGAAGAACCACCGAAGGAAAGTTTTCTAAATAAAATAGTCTCCACCATAATCGGCGGTGCAATAGGAGATGCTCTGGGCGTTCCCTTTGAGAAACAGGAGCGAGATACATTTAAAGCAACCGATATGATAGGCGGCGGAACGCACAAGCAGCCCGCTGGCACGTGGTCTGATGACACCTCGCTAACATTATGCCTTATGGAAAACATAGTGGAAGGCGGAGATTGCGATGCCCTTATGCGCAAATTTTCCGACTGGCACAAAAATGGCTATATGACTCCCCACGGAAAATGTTTTGACGATGGGCACACTACCTTTGCAGCGATTAAGACATTCAGAAAAGGAACTCCGGCAAGCCAATGCGGGCAAACCAAAGAAAGTGATTGTGGCAATGGTTCATTGATGCGTATTGCTCCGGTGGCACTTATGAACATTGAAAACTATAGCCTTGGTTCCCGTTTAGAAAATATAGAAAAATATTCCGCTATCACCCACGCACACCCACGCGCAGTTTTAGGCTGCACATTATACTCGGAATACCTACGGCTAGTGTATTTTTGGAAAAGTAAAGATGTTACGGGCATACTTTGTGATATTGCACATTCACCGCGATTTGGGGGAATATATGACTGGATGCCAGAATGTCAGAGCGAATTTTCCCATTATAAACGCATATTAGAAGGCGATATATATAAATTGAAAAGGGATGATATTCAATCCGATGGATATGTGGTACACACTCTTGAAGCCGCTTTGTGGTGTTTTTTGAAAAACGACAATTTTAAAGATACCGTGCTAGAAGCGGTAAATCTCGGAGGCGATACCGATACAACAGCGATGGTGGCAGGTTCAATGGCGGGGTTGTATTATGGGTGTGAAGATGATAAAGGCATACCATCGGATTGGTGCAATTTATTGGTGAAATGTGATAGCATAGAAAGATTATGCAGAAAATATGAGGCAAGACTCACGCAAAGTACATTCACCGACCAAAGAGATGGCAAAACTTACAAAACCGTGAAGATATACAATCGGATTTGGATGGCAGAAAATTTTAATTATGGAGACGAAGGCAAATACGACTTTGAAACCGCAAAAAAAGTTTGCCCTAAAGGTTGGCATTTGCCAACAAAAGCGGAATGGCAACTGTTGCTTTTCGATGATTTTGCGAGCGTATTCGGCTTCAAAGCATTGCCAGACGGCTCATTCTGGTGGTCTGCTACTGAATGCGATTACGATAAAGATCTCGCTTGGAGTTTATCTCTAACCAACGATAGCAAGCTGTATCAAGAATATAACTCATATCTCAGCGACAAATTATCTGTGCGTTATGTGAAGGACTGACAGGCAAGAAAAGTTTTCTATATTAATGCGAATTTAACTTGACAAATTTGAAATTTTTTTCTATATTACGGCAAATTTAAAACCAAAGGAGTTTAAAATGACCAATTTCCCTCGTGAAAAACAGATGCAACGTGAGTTTTTTGTTAGACAAGATAAAATATTTCGCAAATACTTTCCCGGATATGAAATATACGGAGATAATTGTGAAGGGCATCAGAAAATAGGAAAGAAAGAAATTGATTTTTTGTTACAGCATAAAACTGAAAAAAATAAATTTAAAATCGTTGAATTGAAAAAGGAGAAAAAAGGTTGTGGTGTATTTGGCCAAATACTTATGTATGTTCGCTTGGTGAAAGAAAAGTTTGGAAAAGAAGCAGAGATTTCAATAGAAATTATTGCTAAAGATATTGACGGCGATCTAATAGATACGGTTTTGGCAAGTGGTAGTAAAATAGAAATAAAATATATAAAAGATAAAAATACAAAACGTGAAGATATGATAAAAGAAAAATTTGGTAATGACTATGACATAGAATATGATCCAAAAGAAAAAAGAATTATAAAATTGAAAAAGAAAAATGAATTATTAGTTGTTTGGGAAGAGACAAGAAAAGACGGAGCTGGCTTTTACTCATTTGATAGATTATTATCGTATATTTATAAATATAGAAAGACAGCAAAAGAAATTTCAGGAATAATTATTTGCAAAGAGCCTGACAGTGAGCAGGGGAGAAAAAATAAAGAGAAATTACCTCTAACAATTCGTGGGAATGAAATTATGAAAGAAAAGAATATAAAGGTAAGATTTTGGAAATATAACTATGATGAAAAGGAAATAGGATTGGAGCCTATAAGCCCTAAAAAGCGACAATAATTGTCGCTTTTATCACTTCCCCACTGGATGGTTTAACATAGGTATCTGAGAGGCGTTTAGTTTCAAAGCCTTGGTCAAAGCATCAACATCCATAGATGCGCGGACTCTGGTGATTAAGCCAGTGCCGGAGCAAAACAAGGAAATATTCTGAGACACAATGCCTGCATCCATCGCACCAAGCCTTTTTTTGGTTATGTCATCGCCACTGCTGAACTTAGAAATATCGGAAATCAGCACCACAATAATGGGAGCATCTCCAAAAGCCTTTTGACCGCCTGCGCCTGCGGCGCGTAAATCTGAATTTGCAACTAAACTGAGAGAATGTTCTTTGGCATTGTATAAATATGCGCCGCTTTTTGCAAGAACGTATAAATAAATGTCTTGGTTATTCATAGCAGATGGAGCGGTGCGCCTGCCTTCTGCTGGTCTGTTCACGCCATTTGCTGCCCATAGCAAATCGGAAATTTCTTCAAGGGTCAAATCCTTTGCCTTTTGAAAATCCTGCGCATCGGCAGATTTTCTCAAAGAGAGGGCTTTTGTTATTGAATAGCCCTTGTCTAAATTGGGCTTGGAGAGGCTAATGTTTTGCCCTGAAAGCTGGGCAAAAGACAGCGTGGCGGCGGCGAGAGTCAAAAAGCATAGAATTTTCATAAGGGATAATGTAGAAAATTAATTTGGCACGATTTTTGCACCTAAAACAGTATGTCGTCTCTATTTGAAGGTTTAAATATAGCTACTCGCGGTCTGTCGGCTTCACAGCTGGGGATAAACGTCACTGGTCAAAATATAACCAATGCTGGCACAGACGGCTACTCCCGCAAGCGCATAGAGCAAAGCGCAGACTGGCGGCGTGATGGTTCTTATGGGCAAATGGGCTTTGGGGTAGAGGTTTATTCCATAAATAGAGTGCGCGACCAATTTATAGATCGTTTGGTGAACGATGAATCCACTCGTTATGGATATTATTCCGTAAAAGATGCCTCTTATGCTAGAATAGAAGATATTTTCAACGAGTCTGGAGCAAGCAAATCCGCTCTTAATTCACTTTTGAATGATTTTTGGAATGGCTGGGACGATGTCTCTAAAAACCCAGAAAGCGCAGGAGCTAGGGAAACACTCCGTTCCACAACTGAAAGTTTAGTAACCCAATTTCACTATTTAACAACGCAGCTCAGATCATATAAAGATACCATAAACGATGAAATAGAGGCTCGCGTTAATAAAATAAACGAACTTACTGCCGGCATTTACCGTTGCAATATGGTAATATCCGCTGCTGAAAACAAAATTGGAAACAAAGCAAACGACACTCGCGACCAACGTGATAAAATGCTGCAAGACCTAGCACAGATTACAGATATTGATTATTTTGAAGACGAACACGGAGTAATCACCGTAAGCTCAAATGGACAATTGCTGGTTAGCCCCGCAAAAAATCACGAACTTATCGTAAGCCGCTCAGAATTCACAGAAAATGATGGCTATAGATATGCAAAGGTGGAAGTTCGCCTTGATTTAACAGGAACCGCGTTTATTCCAAAGCAAGGAGAGCTAAGAGCCTTGATGGATGTTAGAGACGTGGATATTCCAAAATACGAAAATTACGTGAATGATCTGGCAAAAAGCCTCATAACCGAGGTGAATAAAATTCACCAAACTGGCTATGCTCTATCAGGTTTGTCTTTCATAGATTTTTTTGATAGTGATCCAAACAATTTCAGCGCAGCAAACATAAAGCTCGGACAAGCGATTAAAGACGATATAAACAACATTGCAGCAGGTGCTGGCGGAAAGATTTTAAATGTTGATAGGAAGATGATAGACACAAGTACGCAAGGTTTGACTATAGAGCCTGCTGGTACTGTACCTCCTACTCCAGCCAAAGCATCAACTTTGAAATTACAGGACGTAGAATCTGTATCTAGTCCAGACGGAAATTCCTACCCATTATATAGGCATATTTGCAAAGGCACTCTTAAAATAGAAATAGATGGCGTAGCCTTGCAAGAGGGCTTGGATTACTATGTGGACTACCAAAACGCAGAAATTATCTTTAACGATGATGATGGTAAAATTGCTGCAGCAGCCGCAAACAAAACCTTAGAAATAAGCTTTGATTACAACACAACCGGCTATGCAGGGCCAGGCGATGGCGATAATGCCCTTTTGCTTTCGCAACTTCGCAACCAATTGCTTATGCAAGGCGATGTGTTTGGAAAAAGCACTCAAACCATAAACCAGTTTTACTCTGGAATGTTGGGTCAACTCGGTACTGAACGCAACGCTGCGGGTGCAGGTCTAAATACCCGTGCTTTTGCCTTGCAACAGCTTATGGGTCGCCAAAATGAAGTTATGGGAGTAAATTTAGACGAAGAAATAGCAAGCCTAATCCAATATCAGCACACATATCAGGCAAGTGCGCGTTATTTAACAACTATAAATACTATGCTGGAAACATTACTTAATATGTAAAAAAATTTCTACATTCTTTTTCGCAAATGATTTATATAAACATAAAATCAAAAAAAATAGGACGTGGTTCATTGCTTGCAACCTGCCTAGCGCTGTTTATTTTGGTTTTTACCCTGCTCAACTCCGTTGGAGCCGAACACGAAAGTGATTCTGTCATTTTTGAACTTTCAAGCTCAGACATAATCTCAGAGCCAAGCTCTGGCTCAAACTTAGATTTAAATTTAGATATTGCCGCAGAGCAGGGAGACTCAATTTTAGCCAAGGTCACAAAAAAATTATTGAACCGCTACCACCCACCTAATGCCTTTATTTTGCTTATGGATGCAAAAAGCGGGAAAATCTTAGCTTGGGGGCAAAGGGAAAACGACAAAAATTCAGAAGAACCCACTTTTTTTAAGCGAGATTCTTTCCCTGCGGCAAGCCTTGCAAAAATAGTGACCGCCACCGCTGCTTTAGAAAATGGAAAAAATTCAAAAAGCGAATTTCCGAGAATAGGCAGAAACTCAACCCTCTACAAAAGGCAGATTTTTCCAAAAGAAAATCAAAAAACCAATTTTATAACCCTTGAAGACGCTTTTGCAAGAAGCAATAATCCTGCAATGGGAATAATTGGCATGGAACTTGGAAGCGAAAAAATGCAAAGCATTGCCGAAAAACTTGGATTTGCAAATTTCAATTATCCCGATTCAGATTACGAACTTGCAGAAAGTTCCAGCGGATTCACAAAGCGGAATATGCTCTCTCCACTGCAAGCAGCAAATGCCATAAGAAAACTCCTATTTATTCAACCCGAAGACTCTTTTCAAAAAACAACCTACGAAGAAATGCGAAATTTATTTTTAAAAACAATAATAGATGGCACAGCTTCAAGGGATATTAGAAAAAGCGTATTCAACTACAACAGAAATTCTCTGAACATTGGCGGAAAAACCGGTTCTTTGAACGGAGAATCACCAAATGGCCGCTACGATTGGTTCGCTGGCTTTGCAGAGTCAAAAACCGATCCGGAAAAAGCGATGATAATTGTGGTTATGCAAGTTCACGGAACACTCAGAAACCAACATTCAAGCATAATAGCTGGCTTGCTTATAAATGAGTGGGCAAAGAGGTGATGCAACAAAAATCTGAATTTGCATTAATAGTTGCAGGAGAAGATTCCGGTGATATTATAGGCGAAGATGTTGTAAAAACCGTTTTAAAAGAGGAGCTTGAAGCCTTAGGAACAGGCGGCACATATATGAAAAACGCAGGCTTGAAAACCGTAGCGAATTTTGAAGATATGGCGGTGAACGGATTTTTTGATGTATTGAAAAAATTGCCGAAATTATTTTTTATAAAGAAGAAACTCTCAAAAATACTGCAAAGCGAAGATTGCAAAGCCTTGATTTGCATAGACTACCCCGGAATGAATTTGCCTCTTACTAAACTCGCAAAAAAAATAAACAAGCCGGTTTTTTATATCGCGCCACCGCAAATTTGGGCTTGGAAAAAAAGCAGGGGTAAGCATTTCAAAAACATAAATGTTGGAGTGTTTTTTGAATTTGAAAAAAACATTTACGAGAGTTTTGGTGCAAATGTAATTTTAGTTAAACATCCGTGTTTGAAAAACACAAAAATTTGCGATGAATTCAAAGACAAAGTTTTATTTTTACCCGGCAGCAGGCTGGGGCAATTAAAGCGGAATTTGAAAAAATATATGGCACTTGCAAAAAACGAAAAAGACGCTGTTTTTGTGGCTTCGCGCAAGGAGCTCTTTGATTTTTTGAACAAAAAACTCAGCGGTAAATTTCCCGTTATTTTAAGAGAACACGGAACCTCTTTTGCGGGAGCAAAAGCGGCAGTTTGCACACCCGGCACCGCAGTTTTGGAAACCTATTTGGCTGGCGTTCCAACAACCGCTGTGGCGGTGATAGACCCTTTAACCTACATTATGGGCAAAATTTTTCTGAAAACAAAATATTTGACATTGCCCAACATCATTATGCAAAAGGAAGTTGTGAAGGAGTATGTTTTTTCTACATTATTCCTGTGCATATAATATATTACATTATTTTCGTGCTAACAACGGCGGCTTTTGCTCAGGTTGACTTGGTAAAGCAGCAAGCCGAAGTCAATAGCGCAAAGGCAGATTTGGAAGAAGCCCGCCAAGCTCGTGATATGGCGGTTGCAAAGCGTTGGCAAGAGAAATCAAAGCAAAATGAAGAAAGGGAACGCATAGAACAGCAATTAGAAACACGCAAGGGAAAAACAGAGGAAATATTTTCGGAACGCTCAAAACTTTTTGAAGAATTAAGAATTGCAAGAGAGGCTTTGGATTTTGCAAACGAAGATGCAGAAAAGGCAAGGGCGGCTTTCAGTTCCGTATTCCCAAGCCAAGATAGAATTCAGGAATTGAGAAATGTGAGCAAGGGAATTGTCCCAGATGTTTCAATAACAGGCGACTCCCCTTTGCAATCCGCAGAAATTCTTTTCTCGCTCGCAAAAAAAAATATTGAGCACAACTCAGAAACAGAAATTAACGATTCGCTAATTCGCTTAGGTGGGCTTGGAACTTTCTCTTTTGATAATTTGGATTCCTCCAATATTTTGCTTGTGCCAATAGACCCGCTTTTAAATGCAAACCTCGGAGCAATAGCGGCAAGTGAGCAGAATAAAACATTAAGGGAAAAATTCAACGGTCTTATGCAAGACGGAGGAATTTTGATGTACCCCATTTTGGCTATGTTCATAGTTGCCTTGCTTTTAATCGTAGAGAGATTTGTTGTTTTGATTTTAAACCGCCGTTCTTATAAAAAAATTGAAGAGACCGTTCTTGACCCAAAACTGAGAACAAGGGAAGAAACGGAAAAAGCACTTGAAGCGTTGTTTGCAAAAATCGTTCCGCGTTTAGAGAGCAGGCTTTCTGCAATATCCGTTTTGGGAACAACAGCTCCCCTACTCGGCTTGCTCGGAACCGTTATGGGAATGATAGAGCTTTTCAATGTAATAACCATGCACGGCACAGCAGACCCAAAACTTTTGGCAGGTGGAATTTCCATAGCCTTGATAACAACGGAAGCTGGGCTTTCTGTTGCAATTCCTGTGCATTTGCTGCACACTTGGATTGCGGGCAGGGTAGAAAAAACAATTAGCAAAATGGATTACAAAGCGATGTCGCTTGTAAATGCAAAATTTAACCACTGATTCAATAAGGGAAGAGAAATATGGAAGGGGATAAAATACAGGTTTTGGGAGCTTATGCTCATAATCTAAAAAATATAGATGCGGATTTTCCGCTTGGGAAAATAACAGTTGTTTGCGGACCTTCGGGCTGCGGAAAGTCCAGCCTTGTGCTAGACGTTGTTCACGCAGAAAGCAGGCGCAGATATTTAGAAACTCTGGGAAACTCGGCTATTGCTATGCTCGGAGGACCAAAACACGTACCCGTTAAAGCCATACACAATTTAAGACCGAGTATCGCACTTGAATGTGGAGATAAAATAATAGCAAAAAAAGCAACGGTCGCAAGCCTTGCAGAAATTGCCCCTATGCTCAGAGTTCTATTTGCAGAATGTGCAAATCCGGTTTGCCCAGAATGTGGAACGAAAATGGAATCACTTAATCCCCAAGCTATGGTGGAAAAATTGTCTGCGATAGAAGAGGGAACAAAAATTCAAATTTTAGCACCTGTGTACATAAATGGCAGAACACTGAGCGAGCTTGCAAAAATTTATTTAGCCCAAGGATTTGTGAAAGCAATTTCCGATAATAAAACCATATCGCTTGATTTTTTGAGCAAGAATATGGAAACCCAAATTCCGCAGGAATTTCATCTGATAATAGACAGGATAGTTG
>CAZIMU010000064.1:0-9640 GCA_964540355.1 uncultured Fibrobacteraceae bacterium
CCATTCGTTTAGACATATTTCCCATATTTTTGAACATGGCTTTCATATCGTCGTATTGTTTTAAAACCTGATTCACTTTTTGAACGGTTGTGCCAGAGCCTTTTGCTATGCGAATTCTGCGGCTTCCGTTTATTATAGAGGGCTGCTTGCGTTCTTTTGCGGTCATTGAGCTTAAAACCGCTTCCACATAAACTAGTTCCTTTTCGTTCAGTTGGTCTAGCGGCAATTTGTTAAGCCCTGGGATTAGCGATATTATGTCTTTGAATTTGCCTATTTTTTTTATTGTTCGGAGTTGGTTTAAAAAATCGTTGAGGTCAAAAGAGTTGTTGAGTATTTTTTTGCGGAAATCGTTTGCCTCTTTTTCGTCTATGGCGGCTTGGGCTTTTTCCACCAACGAAACCACGTCTCCCATGCCGAGAATACGCCCCGCCATTCTGTCGGGGTGGAAAATATCTATATCTGAAACTTTTTCGCCAACACCAACAAAGCAAACTGGAACCCCTGTTATTTTGCGAATGGAAAGAGCCGCACCTCCACGGGTATCGCCATCCATTTTGGAGAGGCACACGCCCGTGAAATTCAGCCGCTTGAAAAATTCCTCGGCAACATTCACCGCTTCTTGGCCAATCATAGCATCTGCGACAAAAAATATTTCTTCGGGACGAACCGCACTACGTGCCTGTTCCAATTCTTGCATCAGTTTTTCGTCTATTTGCAAACGACCTGCGGTATCGTAAATAACGAGGTCAAAGTCGTTTTGCTCGGCATATTTGTAACCGTTTTTTATTATTTCAACGGGATTTCCCTGCCCCTCTTCGTAAACCGGAACGCCTATGGATTTTCCAAGCACTTGGAGTTGTTTAATGGCTGCGGGCCTGTACACATCGGCAGCCACAAGTAAAGGCTTTCTTTTCTTTTTTGAGCGAAAATAAAGGGCGAGCTTGCCTGCGAAGGTTGTTTTTCCAGAACCCTGCAAACCGGCCATCATTATACCCACAGGGGGCTTTCCCGCAAGCAAAACCTCTTTGGCCTTGCCCCCCATAATTTCCACAAGTTCATCGTGAATTATTTTCACAATCATTTGCCCAGGGCTAACGGCGGTCAAAACATTTTGCCCAAGAGCCTTTTCTTTTACGGCTTGAACAAAATCCCTTGTAACATTGAAGTTAACATCGGCTGCAAGGAATGCCCTGCGCACTTCCCTTAGGGAGGTAGAAACATTTTCTTCGGTTAGCCTGCCCTGCCCACGCAGGCTTTTTAGTGTTGATTCCAGCGACTCCGTTAAAGCATCAAACATATATATGGCTAATAGTTTAGAACCTTTATGGGGACTATGGATTCAAAGGAAAATACATTGCCATCTTGTGAAATTGCTGTTGCAAAATGCCCTCTGCCGCGTTCTATGTAGTAGTTGCGTAAATTGTTGTTATCGTAAATGCACTCGCCGTTTTCTCTTTCCAAGCGAATCACAAATTCATTGGGAAATTCGCTTGCGCTATTCAAAGATATGCGATACAAACCTATATTTTTTTCTGTACTCACCAGCTTAAGCTCATATTCAACGTTCCAGTTGCTGAATCTGCCGCCTTGCAGAAAAACTCTGTCTGTTTTTTCGTAAAAGCTAACCGCAGCCCAAAGGTTAAAATAATCCTTTTCGCCGTCTTCACCGCCATCGTCTGTCCAGTTGCAATCAAGCGCAGCCAAAGACACAACCGCTGTAGTATATTGATGCACTGTAGCCAAAACGGCTTTGTCGTCTAAAAATGGGCCAAAAAGTTTAGTACTCATAGGCAGAATATAGAAAAATTAACCTTCTTCCGCTTTTTTTGCAGCTTCGTCTGGACTCATGCCCTGAGCGATGTATTCCAGCATCTTATTGATTTGCTCTTGTGTCATGTCTGCCATATTGCAAATAAATCCTCAATTTAGATGAACATTACGATAATATAGAAAATTTTTCTACATTAAACCACATAACATGAAACGTTTTCTTGTATATTTAAATCGTAGTCCGATACTTTTTGCCATGGTTTTTTGGGTGTTTGGTATGCTTTTTCTTGCTATTTTGGCAAATTGGGTTATTATGCCCGCTATGTCTGGGCAGTCGGCAAAAACAATGCCCGTGCCAAATGTGGTGGATTTGCCAGCAGACGAAGCCGAAAATGCTTTGCGGAATGTAGGTTTAAATGTAAAGTGGGCAAAAGATGGCAGATATAGCGGCGAAATTGAGGCAAACCGCGTGTTGCTCCAAATGCCAACCGCTGGCAGAACTGTGAAGAGAAACCGAACCATTCTATTAACTCTTTCAAAAGGCAAGCAAGAGGTAACCATTCCAGATTTGCGGGGTGCAAGCCAAAGGCAGGCAGAGATTTCATTGCAAAGGCTTGAGCTTTTGCTAGGTTCCAGAATAGAAGGGGCACATTCCGAAATTCCAAGAGGTGTGGTTATTCGCACAGAACCAGAAGCTGGCAAGCGTGTGCGCATAGGCTCTAAAATAAATATCGTAATATCTTCGGGTAATAGCTCTGGGAAAATTTTGCTGCCTAATTTGCGGCAAATGTCGCTCTCCAGAGCGCAGGAGATTATAGATTCACTAGGGTTCAAAGTCGGGGGCATAATAACCATTCAGTTGGAAGACAAGTTACCTAATACGGTTTTGGAAATAAACCCAAAGCCAGGTGAATATTTAGAAGCAGGCTCATCAATAGATTTAACGGTAGCGGAGTGAGAATGGAAAGTAAAAAAATAGGGTATGGGGTATGGGGTATAGGGTTTGGGGTTCTTGCAATGATAGTCTCTTGCTCAAGCAGTCCAAAGCCAGATGTGTCTGCTCCTGCTGCAAATGCAGAACCAAAAATTGATATGGCGGCAGAGCTTGCAAAAATAGACACAATGCTAAAGGCAGATACCCCAAGCAAGGTTGTGGCGCACGAATCTTATTTGCGTGCTTTGGATATGGTAGAAGATGGCAAAATTATTTTTGCAGAGTTGTTTTACAAAAGGGCACTTGCCAATGAGCCAACAAGTCATTTTTTGCTAGACGAACTCATTAAAATCTTATTAAAACAGAACAAGTCTGGCGAGGCCTTTCCCTTGCTTAAATTAGCCGTGCAAAGCCCCAAAGCCACAGGAGACGATTTTCTTTCTATAGCTAGGCTCTACAGAGAAAATGGAACTTTAGACAGCGCGGCGAATTACTATAAAAAAGCATCAGAGAAGATAAGCGGGAATTTGGGCGTTCTTTACGAGTATGCGCAGTTGCTGGAGCTTTTGCAAAATTATCCTGAACTTAAAAGGATTTACGATATCCTGCTCCCAGAATTGGATTACCCACCGCGTCTTTTGGAAAAACAGCTTTTTCTCTACGACAAAACAGGTGCCCCCGATTCCGCAACTGCCGCATTGCTAGGCGAGGCATTCAGGGCAAACGGAATACAATATGCCGAATACGGTTTTCTCCAAGCTGAAATTCTCTCTAATTTAAAAAAATACAACGAATCAAATGAAGTTTTATTAACAATATTTTATATGCATCCATCAAAGGAATTCACTTCTAAATTAGCGCTTAGAATAGCGAATAATTACGAGATGATGGATAGCATAACCGTTGCCATTGTGTGGCTTGAGCAACTTTTAACCACCGAGCCAGAAAACCATATCGCTTTGAATAATTTGGGATATATGCTTATTGACCACGATAAAGATGTGAACAGGGGTTTGTCTCTTGTGGAAAAGTCGCTCCATTTCATGCCAGAAGAATCTTCATATTTAGATTCAAAAGCCTGGGGCTTGTACAAAATAGGCAAATACGAAGAAGCCCTGAAAATACTTGAAAAATTAGAAGCCTCTGGAATGAAAGCAAACGAACTATGGCTACACCTAGCCAAAGTTTGCGAAGCCTTAAAACTAGAAGAAAGAGCAAACGCATACAGAGCAAAAATAAAGGAATAACCAAGAATGTACTCTTTAAAAATTCTGAATATTTTGGTAATTCTGTCCATTTTGGTTCAGACACTTTCTTGTTCCAGAAATCCGCATCCGCAAACTTATTTTGGCAATAAGCAAACTTCCTTGCCAGATAGCGCAAAAGTCAAAGCGGTTATCGCCGTTTCGCAGGGAAGTGCAAATGAGAAATTGTCTGCGGTTTTGTTTGCTGTTCCTAATGAGAAATATCGACTTGAGTTGAGCGGCACTTTGGGGCTAAGTGCGGCGAGTATTCTTTGGAAGCAAGAGGGTTGGAAAATTGTTTTTTCGCAAAACGAGCGTTATATGGAAGGAAATGGAAATTGCGTTTTTATTCCAATTTATGGCGGCGTGGATATTCACAAATTTTCGCTTTTATTTTTTGGGCAAAAAGTAAATTCCCTGAATTGTGATAATTCAAAGCCCTCAAACTTGGCACTTGAATACAATGATAATTCCGTTTTGGCCTTTTTTGGAAAAGACTCTTTGAGGCTGGAAATAAAAAACATAGACCCAAAAGCCGAGTGGAAAAGCGGCGTTTGGAATTTAAATGTACCGGAGAATTATGTGAGGGTTACGGGTTATTTAAAATAATACCCCCATACCCCTACTCCCTATTTCTCAAATACCACCTTATCAGAGCATTGGTGCTGGAATCGTGGTTAAGCTCAATATCGGGGGAATTTTCACCCTCTGTTAATTCAGGCAGAATTTTGCTGGCAAGATGTTTGCCTAGCTCCACCCCCCATTGGTCATAGCTGTTCACATTCCAAATAATGCCCTGAACAAAGATTTTATGCTCGTACATGGCTATTAAAGCACCCAAAGTTCTTGGGTCTATTTTTTTCACCATAATGGAATTTGAAGGTCTGTTGCCCTCAAAAACTTTGTGCGGAGCCAAAAATTCCACTTCTTCGTCTGATTTGTCTGACTGGATTAGCTCGTTTTGGGCTTCTTCCAAGGTTTTGCCGTTGAGCAGGGCTTCGGTTTGGGCAAAGAAGTTGGAGAGCAATTTGCGGTGATGGTCGCCCACTTTGTTAAGTGTATTAGCGGGGGCAATAAAATCGCAGGGTATCATCTTTGTGCCCTGATGTATTAGCTGATAAAAAGCGTGTTGCCCGTTTGTGCCTGGTTCGCCCCATAAAATTGGACCGGTTTGGTAGTCCACCTTTTGTCCTTCGCGGTCTATTGATTTTCCATTGGATTCCATATCTGCTTGCTGGAAATATGCCGCAAAACGGTGCATATATTGGTCGTAAGGCAAAATTGTGTAAGAATCTGCGCCCATGAAATTGTTGTACCAAACGCCGAGCAGCCCCAAAATAACAGGGATGTTCTGTTCAATAGGGGCAGACTTAAAATGCTGATCCATATCGTAAGCGCCAGCATGCAAAAACATATAGTTTTCAAAACCTATGCGCAGTGCTATGGGCAGCCCTATGGCAGACCACAAACTATAGCGACCGCCAACCCAGTCCCAGAATTCAAACATATTGGCTGTATCTATGCCAAACTTAGAGACCTCTGCCGCATTGGTGGAAAGAGCTATAAAGTGCTTGGCTATTGAGGCGATGTCTCCGTTAAACTTGGCAAGCACGGCGGCTTTGGCGGTGTTCGCATTGGTCATCGTCTCTTGAGTTGTAAAAGTTTTGGAAGCCACCACCCAAAGGGTTTCTTCTAAATCAATCTCTTTCAATGTTTCTGCTATGTGCGTGCCGTCCACATTGGAAACAAAATAAACCTTTGGAGAATTTTCGTCTGCATAGTGTTTAAGTGCCTCGCAAACCATCACAGGACCGAGGTCAGAACCGCCTATGCCTATATTGACTATGGCTTTTATTGGGCGACCGCTATGTCCCTTCCATGCACCGCTGCGAACCTGCACGGTAAATTCCTTCATGTGAGTGAGTACGGCTCTCACTTTTGGCATAACATCTTTGCCATCTACCATCACAGGCTCTGTACCTTGGTAGCGAAGGGCGGTGTGCAAAACTGCTCGTTTTTCAGTATGGTTTATTTTTTCGCCTGTGAAAAACTTTTCTCTCATTTTTTCAAAGCCGCAGTTCTGGAGCAAATTAACCAGCAGGTCAAGGGTATCTGAATTAACGCGGTTTTTGGAATAATCCAAATAAATGCCCGCCGCCTCTAAACAGTATTTTGTTCCTCGGCTTTGGTCTGCTTTGAATAAATCGCGCATATGTGTTTTTTGCGCGCTACGAGCTTGCGCTTCCAGAGCTTTCCACTCAGGAAGCAAATTCGGTCTAGTCATGGGGGTAATATAGTTATTTAACGTCCATAAAAAAGCCACTAGGTGTGGGTTTTGAACATAGATAGTGCCTTTGCTACCAAAAGCCTCTATGTGTAGTGCCAATACTTATAATTCTTTAAGTGTTGCTGTATCTTATAAAATATGTAGCAATAACTATAACTACCGTGAATATGGCAACGGTTATCAAAACTCCGCGGTTAGCTTTTACCGGTTTGTGCAAATTTTCAATTTTTGCCCTGCGTGCATTTGCCCTGCGTTCTCTGCGGCTCATAAAAATATCTCCGTTTTATGATAAATATAGAAAATTTAATGTTGGTGGATTGGTGGGGTGTGGTTTTCCAATCTGTTATCCACGTCTTTTTTAGATGTAGAGTCTTTTTTGTGAATAATATGATGCTCTTTCTGTTTTTCAGTTTCTCCCATTTTCTTTTCTATTGCTTCTTCGCGCTCGTCTTGCATAGCTTTTATGAATTGTCTTGCTTCTTCTTTCTGTTCTTCATATTCTTTATCGCTAAGATGTCTTGTGGCTAATTGCATTTGTTCGGGCGTTTGGGTTTCTTCACAGCTAATTGTGAGTATGGAAAAAATCGCAAGAATTGCAACTGAGGGAATAAAAGAGAGTTTTATCATATAGGTAAATATAGTAAGTAATGATTAACTCAATGTTTGGGTATGGGGTATAGGGTATGGACAAAGCCGATTTTAGATGCCTTAAATCCCCGATGCTCTGTAAATTTGTTTTTTGCAAGAAGCGGCAAGCACAGCCTCGTTGCCGAAAATAAAACATTCTTTTTTGGCGCGGGTTATTGCCGTATATAAAAGCTCCTTGGTCAAAATTGTCTGCTCCAACTCATCCCTATCTCTTTCGGGATACACAACCGCAACTTTCTCGTACTCGGAACCTTGGGATTTGTGGATTGTTATTGCAAAGGCATCTTCGTATTTGGGGAGTGTAAGCAAGGGGAAGGTTCTTATTTCTTCTCCGTTTAAAAAATACGCTCTTTCCTTGTCTCTAACACCTGTGTCGCCGTTGAAAAGATTTTGCTGATAATTGTTTTCTGTGATTATTATCGGAGTGAATTTTGAATGTTTTGCCATTGACAACAATTTTTTGTTGATACTCTCCACTCCGTTTCTCCCTTTTTTAATTGCGCATAAAATTTGAAATGATTTCAAAAATCTAATAGCTTCTTTTTCATTTTCGGCTTTGAGTAAAGATTTATATTCTTCAAATAAATTTTCAACGGAAAGTTCTCCTGAGTAATGAACATTCTCGTTATCAAAATTTTTCACAGAATTATTTAAAATCTCCTCACTCAATTTCACAATTCCCGGTGCTTCTTTTGCTCGCCAATTTTTTGTAAGTTCTGTATATATATCTGGATTTTTCTCAAACTTTGCACAAATATCTGCAAAAACGGAACCTGCCTCAACAGAGGCTAATTGGTGTTTATCGCCTAGCAGATATAAATCGCAGTCGCTCGGAGC
The DNA here is from genome assembly GCA_964540355.1 of uncultured Fibrobacteraceae bacterium. Taxonomy (GTDB): domain Bacteria; phylum Fibrobacterota; class Fibrobacteria; order Fibrobacterales; family Fibrobacteraceae; genus Fibrimonas. The sequence goes on from CAZIMU010000064.1 coordinate 7,721, forward strand.
TGCATCCAACAATTTAGACATCAGTGGCAAATCCACCATTGAACATTCGTCTATTGCTATGATGTTTGCTTCTAAGAGTTTGCGGCTTAACAAGCGGTGAATGGTTTTTGATTCCAACTCTATGCCCTGATTTGCCAAACTCTCCCTCATTCTAAACGCAGCCTTTCCGGTTGGCGCAGCCAATAATATTTTTTCGTTTAATCTGCTGCTCAGAATTTTTGCGAGGCTTGTTGTTTTGCCTGTTCCGGGACCTCCTGTTATTATGTGGAGTTTTTTGTTTTTTTGCAATTCGTTTATTCTCTCCAATATTCTGCTCTGATAAACAAAATATCTCTGTATATATAAATTTTTCCCGTCAAAAATCAAGGGGCGAATTTCACTGCCACTTCCTACAGCTTTTGATTTTTTCAATTCTGCTTTTTCAGTTTCGCCATCTATTTTCAAACATATACTGCCTTTTTCAAGCTGCTCCAAAACTTTCTCCGCTAAATCCCTTACGGTTTTTGAAACCTTGTATTTGGTTTCTAAATATTCAAGCAAAGTTTCTCTCAGTTTTTCCATTTTATTTTTCCTCCCTGAATTCAATAACTTTTGTAGCAGAATTTCTAAATGTGTCATCGTGGGTCACCACAAATAGCTGAGTTAAGTTTTCCACCATTTTCGGTAAATTTTCTGCGAGTAATTGGCGTTTGCTTTGGTCTAGATTATTTGTGGGTTCGTCTAAAATTATTAGTCCCGTGTTTCCAAACTCTTGGGATAATGCTAGGCGAATTGCTATGGCTACAGAAATTTGTTCGCCACCTGATAAATTTATAAAACTGCATCTATCCAAATAAAGGCTGTATTTTTCGCTTTCGTTGCAAATCCACAAAATTGATTCTGGTCTGTTTGTGATTTTGTTGAAATAATCGGTTGCAATTAAAGCAATGCGTTGAACCCTCTCCTCTGCCACAATTCTGCCTAAATCTTTTATTTGAGTTCTGAAAATTTTTGTCAATTCCAATTTTTGCTGAATAATAGCAAGTTCAGAATTTAATTCCGATATTTTTTTCTCCGTATCTGCGTGTTCTTCTATTTCCCTATTTTTCTGTTCAATATCCTTTTGCAAACTTGCCACCACCCTAACATTTTCCTCATACCTTGCCCTGAGTTTCAAAACTTCTTCTTCCGAAACATTTACATTGAGTTCCTTTAATTTATCCTCTAATTTTTTCTTATGCTCAGTTTCTTCCAAAATATTTTTTTCGCTTTCTTCCAAACGTTTTTTTCGCATTTCATATTCGCTTGCGGTTTTTTTATTTTGCAGGCATTTATTGTAAATTTCTTGCAATGGATTTAATGTTTCCATTCTCAGTTTGTTAATTTCGCTTTGCAATTCTTCGGCTTGTTTTTTGTCTTGCTCGGCTTTTGTGATTTTTGCCTTTAATTCTGGAGGCAGGGTATTGCTTTTGCCTTTTTCTGCTATTCTTGGGCAAGGTTCTTTTAATATGGGGCAAAATCCGAGCTGTTTTTGCAAGTCATCAAAATTTTTTACCGCATATCTAACTGCTTGGAAATTCCTCTCCAAAACATCGCTCTGTTTTTTTGCAGATTCATATTTTGCACACTCATTTTTATACTTTTCCAAAAAAAGTTTTGCCTGCTCTGAATCTTTAAAAGCAGTTTTGTCGTTATCTCTTGCACTTATAAAACGCTTTATATTGTATTCCGATTTTTCCAAATCTTTTTTCGCTGCTAAAATCTGTTCTTTTATCCCCAAATCTTTTTTCAGAATTTCCAAATTTTTATTTTCGGTTTGGAATTTCTCTTTTCCAACCTGCAAACTTTTTTTCAATTCCTCTATGTTTTTTTGCCCCGCCACAAGGGTTTTTCTTCTCTCCTCTTTTCTTATTTTATCCTCTTCGTATTTTTTTTCATTTT
>CAZIMU010000065.1:0-9474 GCA_964540355.1 uncultured Fibrobacteraceae bacterium
GAAAAGTAATTGAACATTCTGCCAGAATCCATACTCAAAAGGGTTTCTCTAACAAAAGCTTCTTCACAGTTGAAATATCCCTTGCTAGAACTGTATTTTTTAAGAATTTCTTTTGCCAAAATGGTTTTTCCAACTTGCCTAGGTCCATAAAGCACAATAACCTTGCCTTTATTCAATTTGGCTTCAATTTTCGACTGAAATAAGCGTTTTATGTTTTCCATACCTATAATATACTAAATTTGGGAATAAACTCCCAAAATTTGATTGAAATTTGGGAATAAACTCCCAAAATTACCATAATTTGTGGTTATTTAATCACAAAAACTTTACCAAGCCTTCACCAAACCTTAACATCTGATTGGTATATTTTTAATACCAATTATCATTATGGTAACAGCATACTCAATTAAAAGGAGTCTTGTACGCTTTAACGTAGCGCAGTTCAGTGTATTGCTGGTTGTACTCGCTATTTTCACAATTTCATTTGTTTTCCCGCTCGGAACTCTTTTTTCAAAAGCTTTTACCGGAGAAAACGGTGCCTTTACCGGATTTGCCAACTATAAAAGCTACTTTGGAAATCCATCACTCAGCGTTTCGGTGTGGAATACCATTCATATATCGCTTATAACTACAATTTTTAGCACGGCATTCGGTTTTCTCTATGCTTATGCCATAACACGCACCAATATTCTTGGGAAAAGTTTTTTCAAATATATAGCCTTGGTTCCCATTTTCATTCCAACGGTGGTTCATGCGCTTGGCTTGGTATATATATTTGGGAGGCAAGGGATTATCACACGCCTCGGTTTTGATATTGAACTCTATGGGCGCAATGGAATTATAATTTCCGAAATTATCTACACCTTTCCGCAGGCTTTTTTGCTGTTTCTAGTTGCTCTTGAATATGTTGACGGCAGATTATATGAAGCCTGCGAAGTTATGGGGGTAAAACCTTTGCGGCAATTTTTGCACGTGACACTTCCAGAAATGAAATATACAGTTGTCAATACCATTTTTGTTTGCTTTACCCTTGCATTTACCGATTTTGGCGCACCAAAAGTCATAGGCGGGAATTACAATGTTCTCGCTACCGATATTTATAAGCAAATCGCGGGGCAGTTCAATATGAATATGGGGGCGGTGGTGGGTACCCTGCTGCTTATTCCCGCTATTATTTCGTTTATCACGGGTCGTTTTGTATCAAATAAAAATACCAGTACGCTCAATTCAAAAACCATTCCTCTCACAATTAGCAAAAATCCTGTTCGCGATGCAGCGTTTTTTCTGTTCTGCGGATTTATAGCTACATTCTTTATATTTTTGATAATCTCGCTTTTTATAGGAGCATTCACAACTTATTTTCCTTATGATTTAAATCTCACTTTGAAACATTTTATTTTTAACCAATCAAATGGAGGCATCGATTGCTTTTTCAATTCCGTATTGATGAGCGTTGCTTCTGCCATTTTTGGTTCTATTTTTGTTTTTGTATATTCATATATGATGGAAAAAGCAGAAGGATTTGGAATTTTAACAAAATATGGCAAATTGCTTTCGCTTTTGCCCCTTGCCGTGCCAGGCATGGTTATTGGAGTTTCTTTTATATTTTTCTTTAATTCTGAGAGCAACCCTTTGCATTTTATTTATGGCACAATTATAATACTCGTACTTTCAAATATAATTCACTATTTTTCTGTTCCCTATTTAACGGCAACCGGAGCTTTGAAAAAACTCGATAGGGAATTTGAAATGGTTGCAGAGAGCATGAGCATTCCGCGCTGGCAAACTTTTTTTCGAGTTAGTGTTCCACTATCCACTCATGCCATTGCAGAAATAGCGATGTATTTTTTTGTCAATTCTATGGTAACCGTTTCGGCATTAGTTTTTTTATATAACGCAAATTTCAAAATAGCCGCGATTGCCATTACCCACATGGAAGAAGCTGGAGATATAAGCCAGGCAGCCGCTATGAGTTTATTGATACTCATAATAAATATTGTTGTACGAATGTTGTATCACATAATAAAGGAGAAAAAGTAGATGAGCAGAATAGATGCAGTTATTCTGGATTGGGCAGGAACAACGGTGGATTATGGGAGCTTTGCTCCTGTAAACGCTCTTATGGCTGCCTTTGAAGCTTTTGGCATAAAAGCTAGTGTAGAAGAAACCCGTGCGCCAATGGGACTCCCTAAACGAAAGCATATCGAAAAAATGCTGGAAAATATGGGCCGTTCTTATGCACAAGAAGATGTTAGTCAAATCTATGCCCATTTTGAACCAGCCCTTTTTGAAGTATTGGCAAAACACTCCGACCCTTTGCCCGGAGTTATTGAAGCGGCACAGCAAATTAGGGAAATGGGAGTGGCAATAGGTTCAACAACTGGCTACACCCAAGCGATGATGGATGTTGTTGTGCCACTTGCAAAAGAAAAAGGCTATGCACCGGATTGCATAATTTGCCCAGACGATTGCAATGGGGTGGGGCGTCCCCACCCATATATGCTTTGGCGCAATTTGGAAAAGCTTAGAACAGCATCCATAAATAATGCGCTAAAAATTGGCGATACCGAGGCCGATATGCAAGAAGGAAAAAATGCTGGATGCTTATCCGTTGGTGTATTAAAAGGTTCCAGTATGCTCGCTTTGAGTGGAGACGAAGAAATCTCAAGGCAAAAATACATTGAGGCCGGAGCGGACTATGTTATTGAAGATATAGGCGCATTGCCAGCTCTGATAAAATCACTTAATCAAAAAGGAGGAATTTAGCGATATGTACGAATTTATACCTGATAATCCATATTTGCTTTTAACACCAGGCCCACTTTCAACTTCAAAATCCGTTAGGAATGCTTTGCTCAGAGATTGGTGTACTTGGGATGCGGATTACAACGAAGATATTGTTCAAAATATCCGCCGCCGCTTGGTGGCACTCGCATCTAAAAAAGTTGAAGACTACACTGCTGTGTTAATGCAGGGCAGCGGTTCTTTTTCCGTTGAAGCTACCCTAGGCTCTGTGATACCGCAAAACGGCAAATTGCTGGTTATAACCAATGGTGCTTATGGCGACCGAATTGCACAAATGGCAAAAGTACTGAAACTTAACCATACAACATATTCCTGTTTGGAAACCGAAGCTCCCAAGCCAGAAATTCTGTCAAAACTTCTCGGTGAAAATCCAGACATTACGCACACAGCACTTGTTCACTGCGAAACCACAACCGGTATGCTAAACCCGCTCTCAGAAATTGCAAAAGTAATCAAGGAACACGGCAATATATTCATTTTAGATGCCATGAGTTCTTTTGGTGGAATACCCTTTGATATGGCAGACTACGATATTGATTTTTTGATTAGCTCTGCCAACAAGTGCATTCAGGGAGTTCCGGGTTTTGGTTTTGTTATTGCAAAAAAAGAGGAATTGCTAAAATGCAAAGACAATGCTCGCTCTCTATGCTTAGATTTATATGGGCAGTGGAAGGAAATGGACAAGTCTGGAAAATGGCGTTATACCTCTCCCACGCATATAGTAAGAGCATTTTACCAAGCTCTAGATGAATTGGAAGAGGAAGGGGGCATAGAAGCTCGCTATAAAAGATACTGCAAAAATCAGCAGTTGCTAGTTAATGGGATGAAAGAACATGGCTTTAAAACTCTTTTGCCAAAAGAGTTGCAATCTCCCATAATCACCTCTTTTTTATATCCATATCCAAATTTCAACTTTGACAATTTTTATAAAACCATAAAAAAACTAGGTTTTGTATTATATCCGGGAAAAATATCTCAAGCAGATACTTTCCGTATTGGCAATATTGGAGAGGTATATCCTAAAGATATAATGAAGTTGCTGGAAGTTATTTCCTAAGCCCTTTAATATGCACTGCTGGCTCAACGGAAATTTCTGTATTTGAAAATTTCTATCTTATACCCTATGATAGAGTTCATATCTAACACAAAGTTTGCGCCATCTAATCCAAAACCCGAAGAATTTGGCGAGCCTTTGCACTTGCAAAGAGGGCATAAAAGTGCTACAAAACAACCCACGTACGAAGAAATTTCAGCAAAGCTGAGTTCAGCAGAACAAAGGGTAGAAACTCTGTTAAATCAATATCCCGTTAAACAGGGTGCGCTTTTGGAAGTCCTTTGGGTTATTCAAAGCGAACTCGGCTGGGTTCCAAAAGAATCCGTGCGCTGGGCGGCAAAAATGTGCGATTGCTCCCCTGCTCACGCTTGGGGTGTAGCCACTTTTTACACAATGTATAAACACGCTCCAACTGGGCGTTTTCTTTTGCAGTTCTGCCAAAATATATGCTGCAACATCACAGGCGCAGAAAATATAATTCAAATGGCCGAAAAAAAACTTGGAATAAAAACAGGCGAAACAACAAAAGACAATTTATTCTCAATAGTAAGGGTTGAATGTCTCGGTGCTTGCGGGAATGGTCCTGTGATGCTTGTAAATGATGATTTTGCAACAGATGTTGTAAACGGCGAACTTGCCCTGCCACTCGGCGTTGGGCTAAACGCAGAACGGCTGGATAAAATTATCGCTTGGTGCAAAGAAAGAGCAACAAAGTTCCCACAAGAGCCAAAAAAAGACCCTCTAGGCGGCATAACTGGAGCGGTTCACGGCGAACCACAGAGCTTGGATTTTGCTCCACCGCCGTCAGCACTAGGCGTAAAAGCCTCCGCAACGGACAAGGGAGTGAGCATAGTTTGGAAAATTGCACCTGAGGTTACATCGCTTGCTGTGGAACGCAAGAATGGTTCCAATTGGGAAGCTATAGGTAGCCCTAGCGTTAAAGACAAAGAATTCATAGATGCAAATGGCAAAGCCGGCTCTGAATATCGAATAATAGCCACGAGCGGCGCAAGGGTAGCAAAGCCTAGCGTAGAAGCAAAGGTATGAAAAAATATTTGCTGACAGGCATTGGTGGGTTTGTGGCGTATCATTTTTTGGAACGCCTCAACGAATTTGGCGAGAAAGCCGAGGTTCTCGGTTTGGATTTGAAAATTTCACCTGAAGCAAAGGAATATTCTTTTGAAAACATTAAGTTGAATTTTATTGAATTGAATCTTTTGGAATACCGAGCTTTGGAAATAGCTATGGTCTCTTTTAGCCCTGATTTCATTGTGCATTTGGCAAGTTTTTCAAGTGTGGGGAAAAGCTGGGAAATGCCGCTTGAAAGTTTTTTGAATAACACAAATATATTTTTGAACATAGCCGAGATTGTTAGGCACAATAAAATAAATTGCAGAATTCTCTCCGTTGGTTCCAGCGAGGAATATGGCAATGTAAAAGAAGCCGCCTTGCCTCTAAAAGAAGATACCATTTTGCACCCCGCAAATCCTTATGCTGTTGCGCGAGTTAGCCAAGAAATGCTTTCTAAATGCTATGTTGATGCTTATAAACTTGATATTATTTTAACCCGTTCTTTTAACCATATTGGCACAAGGCAACGCACAGATTTTGCAATACCGAGTTTTGCAAAGCAAATATCAGAAGGCGTTAAACAAGGGCTGCGTGAAATTAAGCTTATAACAGGGGATATAACGGTTATCAGAGATTTTATAGATGTGCGAGATGTGGTGAACGCTTATTTTGCCTTGCTCAAAGATGGCAAATCTGGCGAGCTTTACAACGTATGCAGCGGCAAAGGTCATTCTTTGAAAGATGTGGTTGACTTGCTCGCGAAAATTTTTGGCGTTCAAGTGATAACAGAAACAGACCCCAAAAGAGTTCGTCCTCTTGACAATAGGATTATCATAGGTAGTTTTGATAAAATAAAAGCCCACACAGGCTGGGAACCTAAATTCAAATTGGAAGAGAGTTTGAAGGCAGTGGCAGAAACCCACCATTTTTGAGTCTATTTTGCGTTGCCCATACCCTATACCCCATACCCAAACATTAAGTTAATCATTAATTACTATATTACCTCCTAACATATCTCACAATCGGAGGTTTTTGTGAAAAAAATATTGTTTATTGCGGTGTGTGCGGTCTTTATGGTCTCGTGCGCATCTAAGAGAGCGGCTCTTGTGGATTCGGTCATAACGGAGGCTAAACTGCTTAGGGCCGTAGCAAAAACAGACAGTTTGGAAGTTCCAGCTAGTACGGATGCTTTAATTGCAGCTGCCGAAAAGCAAAATGAAGAACGCGAAACGGAAAAGGCTTTTGTTTTGGCAGAAGAAGCAGTTCTTCAAATGCAAATTTTCTTGCTAAAACACGAAGAAACTGTTCTTAACAAAATGAAAACAGATGCAGAAAACAACTTATTGGTGTCTCACGAATCTTTGAATATTTACCATAATGTTCTGAGAGAACGTAAAAATGCACCCAAAGAACGGATAATAAATTAAGGAGGTTTTATGAAAATTCAAACATTAGTTCTAATAGTTCTTTTAGCCGCTACCGCAAGCCTATTTGCGCAAGAATTTCAAAGAGAAACTCAAATCCCTTGCAGAGTTTCTTATGAGGCTGTAAAAAATAGTTATCCGCGCGATTTTGCCTCTGCGCGTTTTTACGCTTCAACAGAAACTAGGATTCACGGTTTGGAATCCATAGCAAAAGATAAACGCAAAGGCGAGATTTACGAAGCGGAATTGAAAAACTGCTCTTTGGCAGTGGAGCATTTTAAAATACAGCTTTCAAATAATGCACTCCGTAAAGTCGTAGATTCCTTAACCCAAAGGGACTTGGCTATTCATAAAAGTATTTCTGCCGTAAAAGATACTCTTATTGAATTGTGGAGCAGCGATGCTCACGGTGCTAAATCTTTGAATACGGCTTTGAATGATGAGCGCAATCGTCTTGAAAAAATGAATAGGGAAAAGTTAGCAGAGATTGACGCAAAACAAAAAGCCCTTGCAGATGCTCAAAAAGCCCTTGCCGAAAAAGATTCTCTGCTCGCAGCACAAAAAGCCGAGGCGCAAAAAAAATTGGATGCTTTAAATAGCAAAGCTATAAGCGTTTACAGAGATGCCAGAGGTACAATCCTCTCCATGAGCGATATTCTGTTTGAGTTTGGAAAAGCAGATTTGAAGCCAGAATTGAGGGAAAATTTATCGGCAATAGGTGCAATTCTCCAGAGCTTGCTAACCGATTCCAAAATTATGGTGGAAGGTCATACCGATAATGTTGGTACTCCTGCTGCCAATCAAAAGCTAAGTGAGCAAAGAGCCCACGCCGTTATGCAATATTTAATTGAAAGAGGCGTTGCCGCAAATCGTTTGCAAGCCGTTGGACATGGCAAGGATAAACCTGTGGCAAGTAACAACACAAAAGAAGGTCAGGCGAAAAATCGCAGGGTTGAACTTGTGATAAAAGACAATTAAGTAAATGTTTCACGCGGAGTTCAAAAGCATAAGCGGTAGCGACAAATATCCTTTGTCGCAGGTTGTTTACAGAGGCGAAGATGGTTCTCTTTTGGAGGTGAGCCATAACCGTGAGGCTTGGAAAACTCGCTCAACAGAAGAGTGGAAAAATTTATTCACCAGTCGCCGCACGAGCTTTGCGCCTGCGGATTTAAGCGGGGTGTGGAGCAAGCGAGAACTCGTCTTGCCAGAACTCCCTGCCCAAGATATAGTGACGCTTCAAGAGGGTTTTACTCCTCTTTTCAATGCGCAAAAACTCGCTCAAGAGATAAAAGTCAAAAGCCTGCACGTGAAATTGTGCGGAAATTCTCACACAGGCAGTTTCAAAGATTTGGGTATGACCGTTTTGGTTAGCCAAGTTAATCATTTGATAAAGAACAAAGCCAAAATAAAAGCCGTTGCCTGTGCAAGCACGGGAGATACCTCTGCGGCTCTTTCTGCATATTGCGCAAGGGCAGGCATCCCAAGCATTGTGTTTTTGCCAGCTGGTAAAATTTCTGTTGCACAATTGGTGCAACCAATTTCAAACGGCAGCCTTGTTTTAGCCTTAGACACAGATTTTGACGGTTGCATGAAAATTGTTCAAGAAGTGACCGCAGACAAAAGCATTTATTTGGCAAATTCAATGAACAGCCTCCGCATTGAGGGGCAAAAAACAATTAGCTACGAACTTTGCCAAGAACTGGGCTGGCAGCTTCCCGATGTTTTAATTATTCCGGGTGGCAATTTGGGCAATGTGAGTGCTCTTGCAAAAGGCATAGACGATTTGCTGGAGCTTGGTTTAATAAACAAAAAACCTCGTATAATAGTTGCCCAAGCAGAGAATGCAAATCCATTTTACCAGGCATATAAAACAGATTTCAAAAAATTTGAGCCTGTTCAGGCAAAAAAAACTTTGGCAAGCGCAATTCAAATAGGGAATCCTGTGAGCTACCCCAAAGCCGAGCAAGCGATAAAAAACTATAATGGAGTTGTTGAACAAGTTTCAGAACAAGAACTCTCAGATGCTGCCCACCGAGCAGATAAAATAGGCCTTTACTCCTGCCCACACACAGGCGTTGCCTTAGGCGCATTGTTTAAGTTGCGCGAAAAAAACATTATTTCAAGCGAAGAAAGCGTTATTATTATAAGCACCGCTCATGGGCTAAAATTCTCAGAATTCAAAGCTGGCTATCACGAACAAAAACTGGAGGGCATTTCCCCAAAGTACGCAAACGCAATACACCGGCTTACGGCTAATGCGAGTGCTGTACAAGATGCTATAAAAAATTATGCTTTTTAAAATTTTAGCTTTTATTTTAACTCACCTGCCTCATTTTCTTGAAAATGTTGTGTTTGAATTATTTTATCCAATTTATTTGATAGAGTTTAGAAAAGAGAAAAATTACATAGCGGAGCGGTTAAAATCTGCAAATTTGCAAATAAAGCCAAAAGCGGTGTATAAAAATCTTTTTATCAACGGATTGGATAGTTTGAGATTTTTGCAAAATAAAAAGATTCCGATGAAATTTGAAAACTTTGATTTAATTAAAGGTGAAATTGGCAAAAATTCCATTGTTTTCGCAAGCATCCATTTGGGAGCTTTTGAAATGCTGCACAGGTGTTTAGAGCATTTAACCGAAAACATAGTTAATCTAGTGGTTTCTGAATTTAGAAATGCAAAGTTAGACGAATTTTTAACAAGTATAAGGGCAACGCAAAAAATAAGAGTTGCAAAGGATTACCAAGTCCCTAAAATCTTGAAAAATGCCATTAGGAACAAGGAGATTTTAGCGGTAATGGCAGACCAGTCAAAGGGCAAAGGTGAGAATTTTAAAATTTTGGGCGATGATGTCCCTTTATTTTTAGACCTTCCCTTAACGGCTAACAGACTGGGCGCAAGTCTTGTGCTTTTCATAACATTCAGAAAAAACAATGAACATATAACTCGGTTTGAACGAGTTTACGAACCAAAATCCGAAATTGACAAAAATGAAATCGCAAAAATACTGGAAAACTGGGTTTTGAAATATCCAGAGCAGTGGGCTTGGAATTACGGGTTTATTAGACGGTAGGAATTTTAGTTACGCATAAACGCTCTTGACATTTTATGCATCTCTTTTT
>CAZIMU010000066.1:0-9396 GCA_964540355.1 uncultured Fibrobacteraceae bacterium
GGAAATGTGCAATGCAGCGGTTAAGAAGTATGGACGTGCAATTGAATTTGTGCCAGAAAATCTAAAGACGGCTAAACTATGCCTTAAAGCATTTAAGAATGACGATTTATACAATAGTGGTAGAACACATAGCATACTTGAATTTATGCCAGAAGCCCTAAGAACTGAGAAAATGTGCAGAGAAGCGGTTGAAGCTGATAGTCGTGCGCTTGAATTTGTGCCAGAAAATATAAAGACTGAGATATGCCTAGAAAGGAACTGCTCTTGGTTTCGATATTTGCCAGAAGCCCTAAAAACTGAAGAAATGTGTCTTGAAGAAGTTAAGCGTAGTCCGCACTATCTTAAATATGTACCCGAAACTCTCAAGACTGCCGAACTATGCCTTGAAGCGGTTAAGCGCAGTCATATTACTGACAGTGCGTTTGAATTTGTACCAGAGAAGCTAAAAACTGCGGAACTATGCCTTGAAGCTGTGAAGAGGATTAAAGGTTTTGGCCATGCACTTAAATATGTGCCAGAAAACCTTAAGACTGCGGAACTTTGCCGTGAAGCGATTAAGGAGGATGTCAGTGCGTTTAGATCTGTGCCAGAAAACTTAAAAACGCCAGAACTTTGCTTAGAGGCGGTTAAGAGATCTGGATGCATGCTTGGATCTGTGCCAGAAAAATTCAAAACTGAGGAAATGTGTCTTGAAGCGATGAAGAGTAGTAATAATTTTGCCGAGACACTTAGATACGTGCCAGAAAACCTAAAGACGGCGGAAATATGCCGTGAAGCAGTTAAACATTGCTGCCCCTCATTTGTATATGTACCAGAAAATCTTATAACTATGGAAATGTGCATTTACTTGGTTAAAAAAGGTTATTGGGGACTTCTTGAATATGTGCCAGAAAACCTAAGGACAGAGGAACTTTGCCTTGAAATGGTTAAAAAGAATTGCAGGGAACTTAAACTTCTCCCAGAAAATCTAAAGACGGCAAAAGTATGCTTTGAAGCAGTTAAGAGGAATGGCAGTACGCTTAAATTTGTGCCAGAAAACCTAAAAACGCCAGAACTATGCAAAGAAGCAGTTAAGACGTTTTTCAGCGCAATTAAATATGTTCCAGAAAACCTAAAAACTGTGGAAATATGCCTTGAAGCAGTCAAGAAAAATGGCGGTTCGCTTTACTATGTGCCAAAAGCTTTGAGAAAGAAGATTGAGAAACTAAAATGGACTTTCACCGATCCAAAATATGGCAAAGTTGGCAAAAACTGAATAATTTTTTATATTTACAAACAAGACCGTTTTTAAAAAGGAATTAGAATATGAGCAACTACAATAATTTTGAAAAATATGAAAACGTAGCAGTGCATTTGAATAACTAGTCATCATTACTTGACTATGAAAAACACTTATGTGCCAAAAATTTTTCTATCTTCCTTACATGCCAGAATTTCTTGCTAACATACAATGGTTAAAACAAAATGACTATCCTGGGCGCGGGATTGTTATGGGGTGTGGTGCTGGTGGCGAGCGGGTTCAAATTTATTGGATTATGGGTAGGAGCGAAAATAGCAAGAACAGAATTTTTGTTCAGAACAAAGATGGCTCTGTTAGCACAAAGGCTTTTGACGAAAAAAAATTAACCGACCCAAGCCTAATAATTTACAACCCATTCAGAATTACAAAAGGAGCATATATAATAAGCAATGGCAACCAAACAGATACCATAGCTGAATTTTTAAAGGAAGGCAAAACTTTTGAAGATGCTCTCAAAACAAGAACCTACGAACCAGATGCCCCAAACTACACCCCAAGAATTTCGGGAATTTTTTACCCAAACGGCTCTTATGCCCTTTCAATTCTCAAAGCGAGCGACAAGCAAAATCCAAAACGGGAATCCATTATTATTGAAAAAGAGACTGGCACCCCAAACACTGGCGAAATGCTAACCACTTATGAATGTGATGGCGACCCTCTGCAATCGTTTACAGGGCTTCCCCGCCTTATGCCCATAAAAAACACAGCACAGGAGAATTTGGATTTTTATTGGGAAATGCTAAATCCCAAATATAGAGTTTCTATTTTAATAAATTGGCAAAATTCAATTTTAATTAGGAATGTAAACGTATGAATATGCAAAATGCAGTTGAATATTTAAGCGAAATCGCTAAAAAAAGCGGATCGAAACAGTTTGATATTTTTGCTGGCAAAAGCGATAGCAAAAGCATATCTGTTTTTAACAAAGCCTTGCAAAACACGGAAATTTCAAACTCGTGCGGAATTGGCATTCGCATTTTCAAAGACCAAAAACCAGGCTACGCTTCAACAGAAAAATTTTCAAAGGAATCTTTGGAACAAACGCTTGCAGACGCTCTTTCAAACAGCAAATTCACCGAGGTTTTGAAAGTGGAATTGCCATCTGTTACTCCAGAAAAAGAGGCACTCCCAACTTACAACGAAGATCTTGAAAATGTGGATGTGAATCATTTGCTAAACACTTGTTTAAGCATAGAAGAGAGGATTTTAGCAGAAAAAGAAATAAAAAATGTTCCAGATTTGGGCGCAGAAATTTCCTCTTCAACAACGATTTTCGCAAATAGCAATGGAGTTCTTTTCACAGACAAAAGAAATGCTTTTGGAGTTGGAGCAGGGGCTGTTGCAGAGCGGAACGGCGTTGTGAAAATGGGCTGGTACAGCAAAGGCGGCAGGGATTTTGGCACAGTATCTGTAGAGCAAATTGCCGATAAAGTTATCACTAGGGCAAAAGAGCTTTTATCTCCAAGGCACATTGAAAGCGGAGTAATGCCAGTGGTTCTCACAAAGAGGATAAGTGCTAATATTTTGTCAATATATTTGTCTTCATTTTATGCAGAAAATGCGCAAAAGGGTTTGTCTAGGCTTGCTAATCGTTTGGGAGAAAAAATAGCAAATGAAAAATTCACTCTTTCAAGCGAACCTCTAATGCCAGATATGCCGGGTTCAACACTTATGGACGGAGAGGGAATTCCAACTGCCCCGCTCCGCATTGTTGAAAAGGGAGAGTTCAAAAGTTTTTTATACAATATGGAATCTGCTTCAAAAGAAAATCGCAAAAGCACGGGGCACGGAGCAAGGGGCTTTGCGGGCAAAGTTGGAACCAGTTTTATGAATTCTGTAGTTGAACTTGGCGATAAAACCGAAAGAGAAATGCTCGCTATGTTTCCGCACTGTTTGTTAGTGACTCATTTAGAGGGAGGCTCTGGTTGCGACCCGGTGAGCGGCCAAATTAGCATTGGTGTTCAGGGTTTTTGGTGCGTAAACGGGCTTCCGCTTCACGCCACAGATAATCTAACCATTTCGTCTAATTTTTTTGACTTGCTAAAAAACATAGTTGAAACAGGTCATGACTATAACGATTACTTTTCCAACGTAAAAGTTCCTACGCTCGCTATAAGCGAAATGTCGGTGTCGTCTTAAAATAAATTTTATACATTTTTCGCATGAAAAAATAACCTCATTCTACGCAAAGCGATAATGCAAGCTTGTCAATACTTGCTTATCAATTACAGAAACCGTAAAAATATGTCGCAACGCGACTTTGCGAGAAAATGCAAAGTTAGCAGGCAGTATATTTCGCTCATTGAGAGCGGGAGAAGAATGCCTATGCTGGATTTTGTGCTACATATCGCAGACGGTTTTGATATGAGCCATAAGGATTTTATGATAGTGCTAATAGATAAAATTTCTTATTACAAGAATTTTTAGTCTTATTATTGCTGTAATAAAATCGCCGGCTGCGAGGCTGCTTGCAGCGGCTATTCAGCATATTTTAAATTTTTATATCTTATTTATATGGAAACAGTCAAGTTTAACATAAACGGAATGACTTGCACAAATTGCAGCAACAGAATTGAAAAAAAACTCTGCAATACTTCTGGAGTGCAAAACGCAGAAGTTAGCTATAATTTGGGAAAGGCTGTTGTTATTTACGACAAAAATAAAATTTCGATTGCAGAATTAATTACAGCAATAGAAACACTAGGTTACAAAGCCACAGTCGGAAATCTGAAGCAAGACACAATTCGCATTGTGGGATTTTTTATTATAATTTGTGCTTTATATATTGTGTTGCGGCATTTTGGTATTCTCAATATGCTGGTTCCAAGCCAACTAGCAAAAGCAGATATGGCCTACGGAATGTTGTTTCTCATAGGTTTAATGACTTCGTTGCATTGTTTAGCTATGTGCGGTGGCATCAATCTTTCGCAATGCGTATCGCGTGGTGGGATAAATTCTCCTTTTTTGTACAGCCTTGGTAGAGTTATTTCTTATACCGCTGTTGGTTTTGTGGTTGGCGCACTTGGTTCTGTGATTAATTTTTCTGTTGCTATGCAGGGGGTATTAAAATTGCTTGCTGGCCTAATTATGATAATTATGGGTATAAATTTGCTTGGAATTTTTCCGTGGCTACGCAATCTAAATCCAAAAATTCCGCAAGTAATTACAAAAAGGGTTAATGCAGAAAAATTCAAAAGCAAAAGCCCTCTCATAGTTGGTTTGCTAAACGGTTTTATGCCCTGCGGGCCTTTGCAGGCTATGCAAATCTACGCTCTCAGTACAGGAAGTCCGATTACTGGAGCATTATCTATGTTACTATTTAGTTTGGGTACAGTGCCACTCACATTTAGTTTTGGAGCTTTTTCTTCTATGTTAGGTCAAAAATTTACTCGCAAAGCAACAGTAGCAAGTGCAACCCTTGTGGTTGTGCTTGGAATGTCTATGTTCACAGATGGTTGGAGTTTAACAGGTTTTGAAACCGAATATAATAAAATCCCAAAAGAAGAGAATAGAGAAACAAAAGAGGTGCAGATAATAAACAGCACTCTTGCTCCTTACCAATATCCAAGCATTATCGTTAAAGCAGGCGTTCCTGTAAAATGGTTAATCAACGCACCGCCTGGAAGCATAAATGGCTGCAATAATCGCATATTAATTCGCGAATACGGAATAGAACACGTTTTTAAATATGGCGAAAATGTAATTGAATTCACCCCTACCAAACCTGGGAATTTTATATACACTTGCTGGATGGGTATGATGCACGCTACAATAACAGTGGTAGATTTTTGATGAGCAACATCTCCATTCCCATTGGCGGCATGACTTGCGCGGCTTGTGCCAGACGGATTGAAAAAGTAATTCTAAAATTGGAAGGTGTGGAAACTGCATCGGTGAATTTTGCCACGGAAAAAGCCACCGTCTCTTACAATCAACAGAAAATTAAGCTGCCAATTATTAAAAAAACGATAGAAAAAATAGGCTACAAGGTATTGGAAAACAAAAACACCACAGAAGAAAACAAAATTCTAAAACTTATAATATCGGCTGTGTTTTCCCTGCCACTCCTTTACATTGCTATGGCCCCTATGATTAATTTGCCATTTCCAGCGCGAATTAATCCTATGAATTTCCCTCTGATTTATGCACTGCTTGAACTATTGCTTGTTATACCCATTGTTGGAATGGGATATAAATTTTACACAGTTGGTTTCAAAGCATTGGTACAGCGAAGCCCGAACATGGATTCGTTAATAGCTATTGGAACAAGTTCTGCTGTTTTATATAGCCTTTACAATACCTATCTAATTATAAAAGGTCAGTTTGTATCTGTTGAATCGCTCTACTACGAAACTGCTGGCATTATAATAACATTGATTTTATTTGGAAAATATTTGGAAGCTCTGTCTAAGGGAAAAACCGGAGAGGCTATAAAAAAGTTAATGGGGCTTGCACCAAAAACCGCCATAGTTATGCAAAACGGAGAAGAAAAAGAAATACCAATAGAAAAAGTGGAACAGGGTGATATTATTTTGGTGAAACCAGGCACGAGAATCCCTGTGGACGGCAAAGTGATAGAAGGCAGCAGTGCCATAGACGAATCTATGCTCACGGGCGAGAGTATGCCTGTAGGCAAAAGCGCAGGTGATTTGGTTTATGCAGCCACCATAAACACCACTGGAATGTTGCGTTTCAAAGCTGAAAAAGTTGGAGCAGACACAGCACTCGCACATATTATCAAATTGGTGGAAGAAGCTCAGGGCGGCAAAGCACCCATAGCGAAAATGGCAGACACCGTTTCTGGATATTTTGTTCCCGTAGTTTGTATAGTAGCTTTGATAGCGGCAGTAGCTTGGTTTTTTGGAACGGGTGGTAATATTGAATTTGCGCTCAGAATTTTTATATCCGTATTGGTCATAGCTTGCCCTTGCGCTTTGGGGCTTGCCACGCCAACAGCCATAATGGTTGGAACAGGCAAGGGTGCAGAAAAAGGCATTTTGATAAAAGGCGGAGAAGTGCTGGAAATGGCGCATAAAATAAATGCAATAATTTTAGACAAAACTGGAACCATAACCGAAGGCAAACCCGAAGTTGTAGCGGTAGAAGGCGATGTGCTTCAATTAGCAGCATCGCTTGAAAGATATTCCGAACATCCCATTGCAAAAGCTATTTGCGATTATTACAAAGGCGAGTTTTTGGAAGTGAGCGATTTTAAGAGCATAGTTGGGCAAGGAGTTGAAGGCATAATTGGCGGCAAAAAAATTGAGATTGCTCGCGGCATTAAAGTTTTGGCAGATGGAGAATACATCGGGCGGTTATTTGTTTCTGATAAACCAAAGCAAGGCAGCCTTGAAGCTGTTGAAAAATTGAAAGGCATGGGCATTGAGGTGATGATGCTCACAGGCGACAATAAAGAAACCGCCGAAAACATTGCAAAGCAGGTGAAAATAGACAAAGTCCTTGCCGAAGTATTGCCGCAAGACAAGGCAAGCGAGGTGAAAAAATTGCAGGAGAAAGGCTACAAGGTTGCAATGGTAGGAGACGGCATAAACGATGCACCCGCTCTTGCTCAGTCAGATGTTGGAATCGCCATAGGTTCAGGCACCGATGTAGCTATGGAATCCGCAGATATTGTGCTGATGAAAAGTGATTTGAGGGATGTTCCTTTTGCCATAGATTTGAGCAAGCAAACAATTCGCAATATCAAGCAAAATCTATGTTGGGCCTTTGGCTACAATGTTATTGGAATTCCAATAGCAGCGGGATTTCTGCATTTATTCGGTGGCCCCCTGCTGAACCCGATTTTTGCAGCAGCTGCTATGAGTTTGAGTTCGGTTTCTGTTTTGACCAACGCTTTGCGGTTGAGAAGGTTTTGAATTTTTTATATATTGCCCAAACATGTCTATTACCAGCAAAACAACATTCCCAAGACCTTATGCCGCAGGCTCAAGGTCTGAAAAATGCGTTTTGTCAAAAATTTACACCTTCATTTCAACCAAAAGGAGAATTGTATATGAAAATACAAACCCTATTAAAATCAATCTTTAGCTCAGCAATTATAGCCTTGCTGTTGTCTATGATGTCTTGCGATACCGCCAACCCCTCAGCATTGGTAGGTCAATGGATAGCGGTATCTGGTAAAGATAAGGGCAATATTATGGAACTTTCAAGCGATGGAACTGGAGTTCTTGGTTTTAATGGAATTGAAATTACGTGGAAAACGGAAAGCGGCCGTTTCTATATTACAGGCTCTAACAAGGAAAGGTCAACGAGTTATAAATTGCAAGGCTCTGTACTTACGTTTATTAAAGACAATGGTGAAATTTTAGAAGAATATGCGAAATGCAAAGAAGATTGTCAGGAAGCAGAAGAAGAATACGCCAAAGATAAAGTTGCTGCTCTCAAAGCAAAAGTCAAGAAAGATTCTTTCACCGACTCCAGAGATGGCAAGAAATATAAAACAGTTAAATTGGATGACAAAACTTGGATGGCAGAGAACTTAAACTATAATGCAGAAGGTAGCAAATGTTATGACAACAGCGAAAGCAACTGCCAAAAATACGGAAGGCTTTATAATTGGAAAACTGCTAAATCTGCCTGCCCTAAAGGTTGGCATTTGCCCAGTGATGTAGAATGGCAGGTACTTGTAGATTTCGCAAGTAACATAGATAAATCAGTAGGAACAGTACTCAAGGCATCTAGCGGTTGGGAAAGCAATGGAAATGGAGATGATGCTATTGGCTTTTCGGCTTTGCCGGGCGGCTACGGCCATTCTGCTGACAATTTCAGCATTGTCGGCGAGCGCGGCTTTTGGTGGAGTGGCAGGGAGGGCAGTGCTTCCTACGCTTACATACGGCACATGCACTACGGCAGCACGGATGTGGTTAGGGGCTACGGCGATAAGACTTTCTTATATTCAGTGCGTTGTATCCAAGACTGATTACCCCCACTCTCTAAACACAATAAAAGCACCCAAGCACATCAACGCAAACCCAACCACGTAATTCCACTTTATACCTGCCCCCAAATAGAAAACCGAAAAGAAAATTTACCTCAACATCTTATACGCGGCTTGTGCTTGCAGGGTATCTCCCTGATTGTAAAAAGCGTGACCAACGTTCTCTATGCCTATTCGTGCTGTGGCACTACCAACATTCATAGCTCTCTGATAATGCTCCAAAGCCTCGCCGTATCTCTTTTGCTTAAAATAAATCTCTGCCAAATCCATCTCTAACTCCTTAAGCCCTTTACCTATTGCAATGCCCTGTTCCAATGTCCAAATAGCCATCCAAGGTGAATTGCCGCTCTCGTAAAGCCCTGCCAAATATCTGCGGGCACTGTAATTTTTGCTATCCAAATACAAACCGTTTTCCATAGAGCGAATGGCGGCTTTCAAAGAATCTTGCTGCAAATAATAATAAGACAAAGTGTAGTGCAAATCGGGGGAAATATTAACACTTTTTTGCAGGGCTTTTTGCAAAATTTCCGTAGCTAACTGATAATTCCCTGTTTGACGGGCACATTCCGCAAGCCCAAACCAAGCTTCCAACTTATCGGGATTCTCGTTTATCGTTTGCTCAAAATATCTCTCCGCCAAAAGGAACGCCTTTAAATTCAAATACGCAGAAGCAAGGGCATAATTCAAATGCTCATTATTTTCACCAAGCTCCACCGCCCTGCCATAATACGCCACAGCTTGCCCATAATCACCGTAAGAATACGAAATATCGCCCAAAAGAATCCAAGGTTTTGCAAAACTAGGCGCAAGCTCAGTTGCCCTTTTATATGCCACTATAGCAACGTGGTTTTGCTTGAGATGCACAAGCGTATTGCCCAAATTAAACCAAGCATAAGGTTCCATCTGCTCATTCTTTATAGCCGCCCTATAAGCAGGAACCGCCTCCGCATATTTACCAGCATCATAAAGCTCATTAGCCTTTTTAAAAAAATCTTCTGCTCCATAAGAAGAAGCAAAAAGAAACGAAATAAGAAAAATAAATAACATTGTTATTTATGCCTTTTGTAGTCATCGTCCATTCTAATAATATCGTCTTCGCCATTATATTCGCCAACTTGAACTTCAATTATTATCAAAG
>CAZIMU010000067.1:0-9289 GCA_964540355.1 uncultured Fibrobacteraceae bacterium
ATTATTCCGCCATAATGCTTGGGCTTTTGGCAGACCGCCTTGCAGAGGCATTAACAGAAAAACTCCACAGGGACCTTTTAGGCGGCGTTGGAATTAGAGCCGCTCCAGGATACCCTGCAAGCCCAGACCACACAGAAAAGGCCACGATTTGGAAATTGCTCTCTCCAGAAAAAAATATAGGCATTTCTCTAACAGAAAGCTATGTTATGAATCCCACAGCTTCTGAATGTGGCTATTTTGCTGCAAATCCTAAAAGCTGCTACTTCAAGCTCGGCAAAATAGGCGAAGACCAGCTTGCAGATTACGCACGCAGAAAAGGAATGGATGTAAAAGAAATTTCTAGTTTTCTATTCTAAATCTAACCTATAGGAGGTGGTATATGAAAAAAGTCCTTATGTCTTTGCTGGTAGCTTGTGTGCTCACAGTGAGTACTGTTAGTACAACTGGGTGCTATGGTTCCTTTGCTGCGTTCAATAAACTTAGGGTATGGAATGGGAAATTCACAGGCAATAAGTTTATCAATTGGTTGGTATTCTTGGTGCTAAACATTATTCCTGTTTATTCTTTATTCTTTATGGCAGATACTTTGGTATTCAATTCATTGGAATTTTGGACAGGTTCCAATCCAATAGCTCTTGGCGATACATATCGCGAAACAGATGCTAATGGCAATTCCGTTACCGCTGTTAAAATGGAAGATGGCTCGCTCTATATGCGCCTTGATGCCAAAACAGGCGAAAGCCAAGAACTAGTTTTGCAAAGAGACGAAGAGATAATTCGCGTTTTGGATGCTAAAGGCAACTTGCTCAAAGAAGCTGCTTATGCCGAATAATATAGTCGTTTAACACATCTCTGAACACTTCATCCGGGGTCTGTGCCCCGTTAATTTTTGTTATTATGGAAGGATCGTAAACACTTAAAACAGCGGCTGTTTTGGTTTCGTATTCATTTATGCGGGCACGAACAACAGATTCGTGTATATCGTCTTTGCGACCTTCAATGGCTGCTCTTTTTATCAAACGTTCTATTATAACAGAATAGTCCGAAATTTCCAGCACAAAAATATGCTTTACTCTAACCACGCTTTTTATGAGTTCCGCTTGCTCCACGGTACGCGGAATACCATCTAAAAGGAATGTGTGCTTTGCGGGATCAAATTTATTTGTGTCTATTAAGCCACCAACAAAGCGGGAAAAAATTTGAATGGTAACCTCGTCTGGAACAAGTTTGCCTGCATTTGCATAGCTTGCGAATAACTTGCCGTTTTCGCTGGCAGGAGAAAGCCCCCTGAAAATATCGCCTGTTGAGAGATGCTTTATGCCTGTTGCAACGGCAGCCAATTTTGCCCCCACCGTTCCTTTGCCAGAACCTGGTGCCCCAAAAATCAAAAATGCAGAAATATTGCTCATAGTTGTAATCTAGTAAAAATATCCCTTATCCCATGTCCCTTGTCCCTAAATAGTTAATTAGCACTTACTTTAATCCCTAACAAACAAAACCGAACCCACTAAAACCAAAACCATTACAATTATTTTTTGAGGAGGAAATGGCTCTCCAAAAACCACAAGCCCGCCAAGAACAGGCACAACCAAGCCAATGGCAGCAGAAAGCGGAATAACAAATAAAGCCCTGCCTCTGCGAAGCCCTGCCTGCGAACAAAAAAATGCCGCCATATAAAGAACAGCAAAAACAAAAATACGCAAATCAATAGGCGGCGGAAACAAACCATCTAAAGAAATGCTTTTGTAAAAAACCGCAGAAAGCCCAAAACCTGTACCCGCACATAGGGAATCCACTATTTCTGCTTTGCGAAAAACGAGGCAAGCAACAGCGAGCAAAGCTAGAGTTGCTCCAGCATAAATCCAAAGCGTTTTTTCAAAATACAACCCACCCGAAACCTCTCCCGCCAAAGTTCCGTCTATTAAAATCCCGCAAAAAATCAAAGCTATTGCAATGGCAATTTTTTGGCTTATTTTTTCGCCTAAAATTTTCCATCCCAAAATTGCCGTTAGTGCAGGGTTCAAAGCCATAAAGGGTTGAACCAAACTTATATTGTATTTATCCATTGCCGCGTAATAAAGCAAAGTTGCTACAATGCTCAAAAGCAACCCGCCAAGCCAAAATTTATTTTTAGCCAAAGACTTAACGGAATTTGCAGAGCGCAAACCCTTGCTTTCAAGAATGTTCCCAAAAGCCAACCCCACCGCAGAACTAAGTGTTAATAAAAAAAACATAGCCTAATTATAAATTTCTCTATAAGTCCAATAATTTCCCAGCACCCGCTTTACATAATCCCTTGTTTCCCAATAGCTCACTTCTTCTACTCTTATATCCCAAGGCAAAGAACCGTGATTTGTAATCCAACGAACAGCAGGTGCCGGCCCCGCATTATAGTTTCCTAAAATACCTATATAATCTCCTTTGTACTCATCGTACAAATCGTTTAAATATCTAACCCCCAAACGAATATTCATATATGCGTTGTAAAGCAAATCCTTGTCGAATTTTTCAATCTTTTCAGACTTAGATAAAAAATCCCCTGTTGAAGGCATAATTTGCAAAAGTCCTCTGGCGCCAACAGGAGATGTTATTTGAGCATCGAACATACTCTCTTGCCGCATAACGGAGTAAACGAGGTATGGGTCTATCCTTGCGTGCTTTTTCACTTTTCTTTCGTGGGGGAGCGGGTAAAGGAATTTGAGAATTTGAGTTGGAACTCCAATCATTTTTTCTTTTGGAACTATATCCAAAAAATTGCGCGCCATTCTGTAAGCCAAGGCATATTCGCCATTTTGCATAAACATAAGGCCATATCTGTAATAAAATTCAGGTCTGTTCTTATGAAGTTTTAAAGACTCGTCGTAAAGCGAGTAGGCTTCTTTTTCAAAACCGCTTCTGAGCAAAATGCCAATTTGTTCCAAACGCTCAGAACTAACAACGGAATCTTTTTCGCCTGCCTCTTTTTTTAGCAAAGCTCTCACCCACGCCACCGCCGCAGAGTCCGACATTTCAATTCCAATTTTGGAAATTTTTTCTAAAAGTTCAAATTCATTCAAATTGTGTTTTGAGCGCCATGAATAATATCCAAGCGGAAAATCAGCTATAACGGAGGAATAGGCAAGGGTTGCGCTCTCTCTGTTTCCAAGCATTTTTTGACATTCAGCATAAAAATAAAGAGAGGCACTCCTAGGCATTATGCCAAGATTTTCGTGTGCAGAGGCTGTAAATATATTTGCCGCTTCTGCATATTTTTCTTCTTTAAAATTTATGAACCCAACTCTGAATTTAGCCCACTGCCTTGCTCTATGCTTTCCAAATTTTGCATCGTATAATCGTTTGTAAGTTTCTATTGCTTTTGCATAATCTTTTGCCTGCTCGTATTCCAATGCCTTTACCCATAGGTTGTTTGCATTTTCTGCGCTGAATGGGAATTTTGCTTGAAAAATTGAATCCAATTTTTTGGACTCAGCTTTATGTCCAGCTCCTCTTACTATTCTCATTAAACTTTGCATCCATGAGGAATTGTAATCTATGCTGTCTAAAAGTTTTTTGTACTGCGCTATTGCCAAATCTATTTTGCCCAAATGTTTCCAAGCATCTGCCCGCAATACCATAAGGTTGACTTTTTTTGCAGAATCTAGTTTTGGGTTTTTAGACAAAATAGCACCAGCTTTTTCAACGCATTTTTCGTTTTGCCCTTTTTTGCATAAAATTATTGTATAATCGTAATCATCGGAGTTCGGAGCAAGCCTTTGCAATGCCAAAAAAGCAGAATCTTGATATGGATGACCGCCTTTCAAAAGCATGAAATAAGATTCTATAGCTCCTTTTGTATCTTTTTCTTGTTCTTGCATTTTTGCGAGTCTTTGTCTTAAAACGTGTTCATAACTTGTGCTCGGTTTTGATTTGAGCCTTTTCAGCAGCGAATCTTTTTTTGCACTTTGAGTAATTGCCGTATCCAAAAAAATACCTTCCATCAATATTTGATCCACTTGTTCCCACGAATACTTGTTGTTTTTTATGCTTTTTATATCCATCAATATTTTTCTGCTATCTTGAATATTGCCTCTTTCCAGTTCGCATTTGGCAATTCTAATCACAAGCGGCCCATATAAAGGGTCGGGTGCTTTTTCCAAAATAGGCATATAGGCTGCATAAGCACTGTCCCATTTTTTTTCGTAATAAAGCAAAGCGGCACTTAAAAGCTCTTTTGAAAAAGCATCTTTTGCATTTTCGCTTCCTTGCAATGCAAGTTCCCTGCGCAAAACCTCATTTTTAAAAACAGCTGGAGGCAACAACTCTAGCTCGTTATCATTATCCTCTATATTTAAATTTAAAACCTTTTCCTGAGCAACTGCTATGGAAAAACAAAATGTAAAAAACATTAGAAATAGGAACTTCATTAGGGGTAAATATAGTTAAATATCTTTTACCAAGGTAAAATGCTTCAAATACTTTGAATTTTTCTGCGGATAATCAGTTAAGCATTGCAAACCCCTTGATTCCTTTCGTTTTAGGCTGCTTTCCACAATAAGCCTTGCGCTTTGCACAAAATTGCGAAATTCAAAAGAGGCATAAGAGGAATTTTCAAGCTCTTTCAATTTTTTTAGCCCAGTTTTCAAACCCTTAATAGAACGCACAATTCCACAATACTCCCACATAATAGTCTGAACTTGCTTCTTTAATTTTTGACAGTTAAAATTATTTAGCTTGATTTGCTTTCCACTAGCCACTAGCCGCTCCTTGCTTGCTATCTTCTTATTTATATCTTCACAAGCTCTCAAAGCAAAAACCACGCTTTCCAGCAGAGAGTTTGAAGCCAAGCGGTTTGCTCCGTGAACGCCAGTTGCCGCAATTTCACCGCAGGCGTAAAGACCCTCTATATTTGTTCTGCTAAAAGAATCCACAAGTACACCGCCGCACATATAATGCGCTGCTGGAACAATAGGTATCCAGTCTTTTGCGATGTCTATTTTGCACTCAAGGCATTTTGCGTAGATGTTTGGGAAATGTGTTTTTATGTCTTTTGCCTTGCGGTGAGTGACATCCAAATACATATAGTTTTTGCCCGTGCGCTGCATTTCGCTGAGAATTGCCCTTGCCACAATATCACGAGGCGCAAGCGAGCGAAGCGGATGAACGTTGTTCATAAATTCTTCGCCCTTGTGGTTTTTTAGTATTCCGCCAAAGCCGCGCAGTGCCTCGGATATTAAAAATGTTTTTTTGAGCTGTGGGGCATAAAGGCTTGTGGGGTGGAACTGCATAAATTCCAAATCCTGAAGGGCCGCCCCTGCACGATAAGCTATGGAAATTCCCTCTCCGCAAGCATCGGGTGGGTTGGTTGAGTGCAGCCAAAGCTGCCCCGCACCCCCAGTTGCAAGCACAACGGTTTTGGCAAGCAGGGGCAAACACGTAGGTTTGCCCCTACTTGCCACGATTGCCCCAACACAACGTGATTTTTGCGTAATCAAATCCAGAACCGTGCTGTGTTCAATAAAATCTATTCCCTGCGAGCGATGTTTCAATTCTGCAAGCAAAGCCCTCATTATTTCTTTGCCTGTTAAATCTGCGGTATGCAAAATTCGCCTAAAGCTGTGCCCGCCTTCCAAATGCAAATCAAAAGCCTTTTCATCATTTTTTGATGTTGTGAAATTAACTCCCCATTTGAGCAACTGCTCTATAGCTTTTGGCGCATTCTTGGTTAAAATTTCCACCTGCCTTTTTTTGCACAATCCATCCCCAGCTTCCAAAGTATCTGCAATATGGCTCTCAAAAGAATCTTCCGGCGATGTCACAGAAGCAATGCCCCCTTGCGCATAATTCGTTGAACCATCCGGACTAGCACCCTTAGTTAAAAGCAAAACGCTCTTGCCACTCTCCGCCGCCTTTAGAGCAACAGTTAAGCCTGCAATGCCTGCGCCTATAACCAGAATATCGTGCATACTAGTGAATTTAGTAAAAAGAGCTAGTAACCCTATACAAATGGCTTTCACCCTCTTTTTATATTTGATTCCAATCTAGTACGAAATTCTCTTAAATTTTTTGTCAGCACTACCGCCACCAAGTTTATCAAAATAAAGATAGTTAATAAAATTATACGCAAAATTAAACGAAATCCGCTTTCTATCTTTATCGCGATAATTAGTCATAAACAAAGAATAATATTCGCTTCTCTTTTTTTCCAATTCGTCATTGAACAACTTTATTATTTTTTCTTGCTCTGGAATAGTTATGGCACATGGAAACATAATTTGAATCTGATTTCGGGAGGTTTTTATACTGATAAGAGCATCACAGCCATATTTGCGAATATCGTCAAGACATATTTTTCCATCATTTGTTCCAGTATCAATAGCTTTCAAAATAATAATATTGTTTTTTATCTTTTCATAAAAACTTTTATTCACAAAAAATTCTCTGCGGTCGTCAAGATGGTTGTAAGCCGCTTTAATTTTAATGTTTCCGTTTTGCAAGTCCTTTTCTTCAAGCCTAGAAATCTTCAATAGATTCCGCGATTCGTTAATCTTGCTCAAAAACTCCCCACCAATTTGCCAATTATGGCTGTGATGTATAGTTATTTCAGTTCTTTTGTTTTCTGGGAAAATTGTCCAATCGATTTTCATTGTGGATTTTTTTTGTTTTTTCTGTTTGTAATAAAATGAGATTACATTGTAAGTGGTGTCTGGAAATACTTGTTGCGTGAAATAATTGGCTTTAATAATTTCAAACTTCTCTAAGAATATTTTGCGAATATATCTTGAATTTTCTGCCGACAAAAAATTTATAGGGACAATGACTATACCCTCTCTGCTATCCATAATTTTTTCAAGCGATAGCTGATACAGGTCTGTATGTTTGCTATTTGCTAAAATTGAATTGTCTTTCATTTTATTTTGATATAAATATGGCGGATTTGTAATAACAAAATCATATTTTTGTGGATTTTTCAAGCTATCCTTTTTAAATACGATCTTATTATCAACATAATTTTTATCAACATCAAAACCTCTTATTGAATTAGCTCCATTTTTCTTAGCCCATTTCAATAGATCGCCAGCTCCAGCAAAGCAATCAACTACACTTTTGTTTTTAACAAAGCGTTCAAATCCGCTTAAAATATAATCACTATTTGCAGTAAAAAACTGACAAAGTTGTCGTTTAGGAAAAATGGATTTTTCGTTTTGCATACTCAATAAGGTAGAAAACCATTTTGAATACCTCATAGTCGTACATTTTTCTACATTACCAAAAAATGCTCAAAATCTCAAACAGAACATTCAACTCGCGGCTTTTTTTAGGAAGCGGCAAGTTTGCCTCGCCGCAAGAAATGGTTATTGCTCTGCAAGAATCGCAAAGCGAAATGCTCACCGTTGCTTTAAAGCGAATTGGCAAAAATCAAAAAGAAGATTCCATTTTGAGTGCATTAAAAGATTTCAAAGGGCAAATTTTACCAAATACATCTGGCGCACGAACTGCAAAAGAAGCTGTGTTTGCAGCGCAAATGGCAAGAGAAGCCCTTGGCACAAATTGGGTGAAACTAGAAATTCATCCCGACCAAAAATATTTGCTCCCAGACCCAATTGAAACATTGAACGCTGCCGCAGAACTTGCAAAAGACGGCTTTGTGGTTTTGCCTTATATTCAGGCAGACCCTGTTTTGTGCAAAAGGCTGGAAGACTGTGGTTGTGCAGCTGTTATGCCGCTCGGTTCGCCAATAGGTACAAACAGAGGTTTGCAAACAGAGGCGATGCTTAAAATAATAATCGCTCAGAGCAAGGTTCCTGTTGTGATAGACGCAGGCATAGGTGCGCCATCTCACGCCTGCCGTGCTATGGAAATGGGGGCGGATGCCGTTTTGGTGAACACCGCCATTGCAGTTGCGCCAAACTCTGCGGTTATGGCAAAATGTTTTAAACTAGCGGTGGAAAGCGGAAGAATGGCTTACGAAAGCGGTTTGCCTTTGCAGTCAGAAAGTGCAATTGCGAGCAGCCCGCTCACGGATTTCCTAAACCAGCAAATGCAATAGCCAAAGCATCACTTGCATCAAGAGCAGAGTTTTGAGTTTGAACACCGAGCAACCTGCTCATCATATTTGCTACCTGCTCCTTGCTCGCTGCACCATTACCCGTAACCGCCCTTTTAATTTCACGCGGGCTTCTTTCCGAAAATACCAAATCATATTTAAAACCGAGAGACATAATAGCTCCGCGTATATGCCCCAAAATTAGTGCGCTGTTTGCATTTTTTGCAAAAAAAGCTTTTTCCATACAAAAAGCAATTGGTTTGTATTTTACAATCAAATTTTCGAGTTCCTTGATTATATGCCCTATTCTAAAAATGAGTTCCGAATCTTTTTTTGGGCGAATAACTCCATATTCCAAAACATCAACCTTGTTGCCAGCTAAACTTAAAAAGGCAAAGCCAGTTGCATAACTGCCCGGGTCAATGCCCATCATAACAATTTGCTTCAAAAAATCTCCTTAGCTTGCGTTTAAAAAATCCACCGAGCTTTGCAAAGCCCCAGAAGTGGCCTCTAAAATAGAGTCTAATTTTTTTGGAGTAACTTTCAACAAAGAATAAATATCTGGTTCCAGAATAGGCATAGAACGATCGCATGGATGTCCAAGCTGCAAGCCTCTTGCCAAAACATCCGCCAATTTAACAAGAGCAACCATTCTAGTATGCTCACTTAATACGCTGATGTTTTTGTGGTGATTTATCATCACAGTTGCTATTTCTCTTGGCAGGTTCCATTTTCTATTTATCCAACTTGCTATATCAGTATGGCAAATTCCAAGCACTTCTTTTTCTGCATCTGCAAATAGGCAACCTTTTTTTGCGGCTATGTTCATGCAATTGGAAAAATCTTCTGGGGAACAAATAGCCAAAATAAGCTTGCCAATATCGTGCAAAATTCCAGCCACAAAAGCTTCTTCTTTTCTTTGAGCATAAAATGCCTCAGCTGCGAGCCTCGCTATTGCCCCTACCGCCGCCGAATGTTTCCAAAAGGCAGCGAGGTTAAATCCGTCTATTGGATTTTTTAAATTCAAGGCAGATAAAACGCCAGTTGTGAGCACCACGTTTTTTGTTGCATTAAAACCCAGAACCGCAATGGCGTGGGGAACAGTGTTTACCCTGCCGGCAAATCCATAAAATGCACTGTTGGCGAGTTTCAAAATTTTAGCGGCTATAACTTGGTCGCTAGATACAACCTGCCCAACATCTATAGCCGAGGTGTGCGGGTCAGACAACATTTTGTTTACCGTTAAATACACGCTGGGAATAGTGG
>CAZIMU010000068.1:0-9182 GCA_964540355.1 uncultured Fibrobacteraceae bacterium
AGAGCATTTTTTTTGGAAAGCCTGCAAGGTTATAAAACCATAAAAATATTCAAAAAAGTAAAAGAACGTGAGAGAGATTTGGAAATTGCAGAAAACGAATTCAGCAAAAAAACCTTGGCAGTTTTAAAAACCGCCTTTCTCTCGGCACTTGTGCAGGAATGGGCAGGTTCGTTAAGTATAGCATTAGTTGCCGTTGGCTTGGCTTTGCGTTTGCTAAACGGTAGCACTGGGTTTAGCACCGCATTTTTAGCCTTATTGCTAACTCCAGAATTTTACCGCCCAATAAGACAATTTGGCACGGCATTCCACACGGCGATAAATGCAAAAACGGCTTGGGAGAAAATAAATGACTATTAAATTACCTTTGCAAAAATCTTTAATTTATATATCTGGCCCGTCAGGTTGCGGAAAAACGCGAATGGTTTTGGAAATGCTTGGGCATATTGAGCCGCAGAATACCGATACAAAGTTGATTTACGAGGGAGATAAAAACGATATTGCTTGGATGCCGCAAAATCCAGTTTGGTTCAAGGGAACTCTTTGGGAAAATCTTTGCCCAGTGGATATGCGGGATTTTTCTGAGGTTGAGGCGGCTTTGGAGAGTGTGAATTTGGGGCATTTTACCAGCAGGTTAAATGAGCAGGTTTTGGAATACGCAAATAATTTCAGCGGTGGCGAAAAACGGCGACTTGCCCTTGCGAGGATAATTCTGCTAAATCGCCCTGTTTGGATTTTAGACGAGCCTTTTGCAGGTTTGGATAGGGAAAATGTCCAAAAAATTGAGAAATTACTGGAAAAAGAGAGCAAGAGCAGGAGCATTTTGTGTATTAGCCATCATAATTTTACTCACCCTGCCAAATTCCATTTTTTTCTTCCTAATTACTTAGACGTAAAAAACGGGAAAAAAATCCTAAAAAGTGAAAAAAAATGAAAAAAAGTCAATATTAACAATTTGGCACGTTTTTTGCACCTAGTTTAAGTATGGCTAGAATTACGTTTACAACTATGTATGATACCAGTATGCGCAACTTGCAGCATAACTTGGGTAAGCTTAACACGCTTGATGAGCAAATTGCGAGCACAAAAAAGATAAATCGCCCTTCCGATAACCCTATTGGCTTTACAAACGGCTTAAAATACACTAATATTCTCAGCGCCCTTGGGCAGCAACAATTAACTATGAAAGACGGTGAAGTTTATATGACCGTCTTGGAAAATACCCATAACAGCATGAACAAGGCTTTTGGCCGTTGCCACGACCTTGCGGTACAAGCAGCAAACGACACAGTAAATCACGAACAAAGGATGTTCACAAATCTCGAA
Source organism: uncultured Fibrobacteraceae bacterium (assembly GCA_964540355.1). Taxonomy (GTDB): domain Bacteria; phylum Fibrobacterota; class Fibrobacteria; order Fibrobacterales; family Fibrobacteraceae; genus Fibrimonas. The sequence goes on from CAZIMU010000068.1 coordinate 1,324, forward strand.
GTAAGGCAGCTTTTGGAGCAAATTGTAGCTAATGCCCAAACCAAGCACAAAGATGGCTTTATATTCAGCGGCAAATGGACAAACCAGCCTCCTTATGAAATTAAAAAGGCCGAGGCGATTTATTACGATGGTTACAAAAGTTTAAGTACGCCACCGCAGCCACCACCCTTTGCAAATCCAAATCTATCAAATCTAATTACAGACCCTGACTATGACCCTACCCGTCCTATTTTTGACCCAGACCAAACAATCACAATTCAGCTTTACGATGCCAAATACGAAGACCCAAACCTAATGGAGATACCTAATAATCCTTTAGTTCAGCGAATTATACCAGGTTCTGTTAGTGGGCTTACAGGGTTGCAAGAAAAAAGCCACGTGGTTCCACCTGATGACCCTAGTGTTGTGGCCGACTATGAAATAGATTACATAAACGGCAAAATCATCCTTTTAAGCGAAGATGCAAAAAGGGCTTTTTTCGATGACGACCCCACCTCAGCGACTTTCGGCGAATTAAAACCAACGGATAGACCTAATATGGAATTTGAATATATTTACCGCAATTCGTTAGATATGACTGGGGAAATTTATCGTGAAATAGATACCGGCATAACGCTGAAAATAAATTCCAATCGGGATGCGCTCTTTGGCAAAGGCGGTGAGGGCGATACAGATTCTTTTAAGGAAGTGATAAGCCTTATGCAAGGGCTTTGGTATAATGACCAGCCGCAAATTTCTAAAAGCATAGATACTGTTGATGTAGCTCGCAAAAGAAATTTAGCAGAACAGGCAGTTGAAGGTGCGAGGCTTAACAGAATAGCTTTAACTTTTGACCGCAACGAAGATTTAACGATTACCAATACTGATGGGCGTAGCACTATAGAAGATGTGGATTTTGCAGAGGCACTTTCGCAATTCTCGCTCGCAGAAGCGGTTTACAATGCAAGTTTATTTGCTACATCCAAATTAATGCAGCAGTCCTTGATGAATTTCTTATAGGGGGGTTAATATGTCTTCTAGTACACTGTTCAACGTTTCGTCTATGGTGCATCAAAGCAAACTCCGTTTGCACAACAATGATTTTTCTCGCGCAATGGAAAGGTTAGCCACAGGAGCGCGCATAAATAAGGCAAAGGACGACCCTTTCAGGAATTATGAGATAAAAAATGTTAATAGCGAAATTAGCAGAATAGATAAAGCAAAGCAAAATACAACCGATGGTGCTTCTCTTTTGCAAATAGCAGATGGAACCTGCAATGAAGTGCACAATATTTTGCAACGTGTGAGAGAACTTGCCGTTCAAAGCGCAAATGATACATTATCTAGCACGGAACGTTTCTATCTTGACCAAGAAGCAGAAGGACTATTAAACGAAATTGATCGTATAGCGATGAGTTCAATATTTAATTCTAAACAGATTTTCGGAAGTCATTGGGATTCTTTTTCAGACGAACAAAGGGACTTAAAAGATTGGAAACCTTTTACCTCCGTAGATAAAAGTGGAAACGCAACTCGCGCTGGTGTTTTGCACATCGGCTATGCCGCAGAAAAAGCCGATGAGGTGAAAATTTCTCTTCCAGAAATTTCAGCAAAAAGTTTAGGTTTAGATACCGGCAAACATACTTATGTTGATGGTGTAGATATACATACTTATGCTTTTAGTTTAGCTACACAGCGTGGTGCAACCAGAGCCATAGACGATATTGATTTTGCCCTTAGCTCTGTTACAACCGTCCGCACTTATATGGGAGCTATAATTAGCAGGCTGGATATACACAATGACAATTTGCAAGATAAAGATATTACTTTAAGCAAATATTCCAGTGAAATTATGGATGCAGACATTGCAAAAGAAAGTACCGAGCTTGCTTCTTCGCAAATAAAGATGCAAGCTGCAATTTCCGTACTCACTCAATGCAATGCAAGAGTTGGCAAAGTTTTGGAGATGCTGGGGCACTAATGTCTAAACCTATATCATTAACTGGAATTAAACCAACAGGTACTCCGCATTTGGGGAATTATCTCGGAGCTATACGCCCCGCTTTGGAACTTGCAAAAAAATACAGCACCGTTTATTTTATGGCAGATTATCACGCCCTCACAACAGTGCACAATAGGGAAGAGATGCGAAGCAACACATACAAAGTTGCGGCAACTTGGCTCGCTCTTGGGCTTAACCCCGAAGAGGGTTTGTTTTACAAGCAAAGCGATATTCCAGAAATTTTTGAACTTTCTTGGCTGCTAAGTTGCTTTACGCCAAAAGGCTTTATGAACCGTGCCCACGCCTATAAAGACAAGGTCGCAAAAAATCAAGCTGTGGGCGCAGATAGCGATGATGGCGTTAATATGGGGCTTTATTGCTACCCCTGTCTTATGGATGCGGATATTTTGATGTTTAAGTCTAATGTTGTTCCGGTTGGCAAAGACCAAAAACAGCACGTTGAATTTAGCCGCGATGTCGCAGAGCGTTTTAACAAACAATACGGCAAAGATATTTTTGTTTTGCCCGAACCTCTTATTCAAGCAGAAACAGATATAATACCTGGATTAGATGGCCGCAAGATGAGCAAATCTTATGGCAATACCATAGAGATTTTTTTGGAACCAAAGGAACTAAAGGCAAAAATCGGAAAAATAGTGACCAATAGCCAACCGATAGAAGAGCCAAAAGATCCTGATAAATGCAATGTCTTTGCCCTGTATAAACTTTTTGCAAGCGAAGAACAAAGCACGGCTTTGGCGGCTCGCTACCGTGCAGGCGGAATGGGTTGGGGACACGCAAAAGAAGCCTTGCGCGAACTTTTGGAAGAACACCTTGCTGTGCCAAGGGAAAAATATAAATCTCTGCTAGCAAATACTGCGGAGATAGATAAAATTTTGGCTTATGGCGCAGAAAAAGCAAGAACGGTTTCAAAGCCATTTATGGAAGAGATTAGAGCAACTGTCGGGATAGGGTAGAGTAACGGCTCAACACAAAAAAGTAATCCGATAACCTATTTATATAAGCCATAATAAAATCGTCTATGGTAATTTTATTCTCTTTTGCCTTAACTAAAATTCTCTCTGCTCTGCGGCAAACGGTGCGGCAAATATGAGCTTCTGCATTTATTTCGTTTTCGCCCGGAACGGTGAACTCTTTTAAGGGTTCTAGCTTAGAGTTCATTTTGTCTATTTCGGTTTCCAATTCTTTGATATGCGTTTCGTTTATGCTTGGCATACCTTTCCATTTTTTGCCCTCTGGCGTTGCAAGAATACCCTCAATATTAGAAAGCATTTTTTGAATATTGTTCAAATTGTCACCTATTGCCCTCAAGGTCTTATTTTTGCTCGCCTTGCAGAGAAATTTCAATTTGCCTGTGAAAGCGTTTAGTTCGTCAATAGTCCCATAGCACTCCAAACGCAGGTGCGATTTTGGCACTCGCTCGCCGCCAATAAGAGATGTGGAGCCTTTATCTCCAGTGCGTGTGTAAATTTTTGTTAGCCGCATTTTGATTAATTTACTAAATTCTAACTATGCTTAAACCAATTTGGTCTAAACATTACGTATTTGAGCAGCTTGCCGACGAGCTTTCGGCAAACGATTTGGAAACAATGAAGACATCAGCTATAGATTTTTTTCTGAAAGATATTGAAGCATTAAAGAATTTCATAAAAAAAATGGAAATGGATTTTTCTCAAGACAATTTTGTGTTCGTACTTAAAATGTTTGTGATAAGCAATAATAAAATTTTCAATATGGCAGAATATATGAAAAAACAAAGTGAGCTGGCTGAAAAATCTATACAGTCAAAACATAAAATTTTGAACACCGAGGAACGCCGAGTGGCTTTGAATAAATGGATAGAAAAAAACGCCGAAGCATACAGAAAATATACCATAACCAAACAAATTTATTGCATAGAAAAAATGTCTGCTAAAATTGTTTCGGTAGTGAAACAGGCTATTGAAGTATGAGAGAGCTTCACCAACGCTTGCTCAAAATGCACGGAAAACCTTATGGCGTGTACAAGAGCTTGCAGGGGCAGTATTTCAATTTTGGCGACTTCACCATAAAATTCACCCATATTCAAGGCGACCCTCATGCACAGCCTTCCAAAGCAATGCTCAGTGCAAAAATGAATTCGTTGGACTTTCCAGAAGATTTGTATAACACAAAAGAAAAAGAAATTGCCCTTGCAGATTTTTTGCTACGGCAATTTGATAAAACCGCCGAGAATATAAGCGTTGTTAGGGCACATTCTCAAATTATGCAGAGAAATTCCCTGTTCATTGAAAATGGAATTGTCCGCATTTTAGTCAGCTTTAATCTGCCCGGAGATGGTAGAAGAATAGAGGGCGAAAAAGCCTCTGAGCTTTTGATTGGAACTCTGTCTGATTGGATAACAACTGCGATGTATTGGAATAATTTGAATAAAGAAGCCTGCAACGCACACATTGAATATTTCATAAACAGAAATTTTTTGCTCTCACAATTAGCAGAAAAAAAACTTGCAGCCTTTGTTCCAAACGGAGCAATTCTGCCGAGAGAATCTGGTTTTTCAGAAGCACCAATGCAAACCGCCGTTCCTTTTGCCTCACCACCAGAATTGCTTGTTGAGTTGAATTTGCCAAATGGAGAGCAAGTGGCTGGTATGGGAATTCCAAAAGGGATAACCGTTATTGCAGGCGGTGGTTTTCACGGAAAATCAACGCTACTCCACGCACTTGAAGAAGCAGTTTATCCGCATATTTTAGGAGACGGCAGGGAATACATTGTTATAGACGAGAGCGCAACCCCAATTAAAACCGAAGAGGGCAGGGTGGTGAACGGAACGGATATTTCTTCGCTTGTACGTGAACTTCCGTTAAAAGGCAGCACAAAAAATTTTTGCACAAAAAATGCCTCTGGTGCAACAAGCCAAGCGGCAAATTTGCTAGAAGCATTGGAGCTTGGGGCAAGCACAATTTTAATAGACGAAGATGCCTCTGCTGTGAATTTTTTAATTTGCGATGAGAGAATGAGAAAACTCATAAATGCAGAGAGCGAACCTTTAATCCCGCTCACGGACAGGATTAAAGACTTTGCAAAAAAGGGAATAAACTTTATTATAGTGGCTGGAGCCTGCGGAGATTATTTATCACTTGCAGACACGGTAATAGCATTTACCGAATATAAAGCGCGGTGTTTAACCGAGAGGGCTAAGGAAATTGGTAAGGGGAAATTGATAGTTGATAATGGGGAAGTGAAAATTGAGGGTAGGGGAGTGGATACTGAGATTTTTCAGGGTGGGTTAAAGCCAGGTTCTGCTTTGGAGAAAAGCGTGAAAGTAAAAGCGGCCGCTGGGCAAATATCCATAGGTATGCTGAGAACCGATTTGCGCAAATTCCCAACATTTTGCCACCAAGAATTGCAAAGAGGCATTGCAGAAATTTTGCATAATTTTATTAAAGAAAACTCAGGTGGTAATTTAAAAGATGCTTTAAAATCCGTTTGCGAGAAATTGCCAGAAAATGAAACCAATGATTTGGCTTTGCCGCGTGTTATGGAATTAGGTGCGGCATTTTTGAGAATTAATTTTCATTGCTGAGTTTTACGAAATTTTTTAGCTGCGCAAGGGCTTTTCCGCTATCTATGCTTTCTGTGGCAACCTTAATGGATTCTTCAATTGAGAGATTTGGTTTTGCTATGTGAATGGCAGCAGCGGAATTTAAAAGCACCGTGTCAAATTTAGGACCTCTAACTCCAGAGAGAATATCCGTTGTTATTTTTGCATTTTCTTCGGGAGTTCCACCGACGAGGTCTTCTTTTTTGCAACGCTTAAAACCGAACTGCTCAGGGGTCATTTCATAATTTTTTAACCAACCATCTCTGAATTCGCAAACGCTTGTGGGTGCGCTCATTGAGATTTCGTCTAAGCCGTCTTGCCCAAAAACCACCATTCCGCTTTTAACGCCCAAATTCAAAAGCACCTGTGCCATAGGCTCCAAGAGTTCTTTTTCGTAAACGCCGAGCAACTGCATAGAGGCACCCGCAGGGTTTACCAAGGGTCCCAAAATGTTGAATATGGTTCTTATGCCGAGTTCTTTGCGAACTGGTCCAACGTATTTCATTGAAAGGTGGTAGTTTTGCGCAAATAAAAAGCACAAATTTATGTTTTGCAAAATTTTAAGGCTGTGTTCGGGGCTTATATCCAATTTAACGCCGAGCGAATTTAAAACATCTGCCGAGCCGGAACGGCTGCTGGCTGCACGGTTCCCGTGTTTTGCAACAGGAATTCCGCAAGACGATGTTACGATCGCCGTTGTTGTGGATATATTGAATGTATTTGATTTATCGCCGCCTGTGCCCACAATTTCCAAGCACTCCATATTGTGCAAAACCCTAACGCAATGCTTTCTCATGCCTATTGCGCAGGCGGTTATTTCTTCTATGGTTTCGCCTTTAACCGACATTGCGGTTAAAAAGGCGGCTAATTGAATATCTGTAGCTTTGCCGCCCATAATCTCGTCCATAACGGCTTCGGCAACCTCGCTGGACAAGTTTTTTTTAGCAGCAGCTTGAACAATGGCTTCTTTTATCACGTTGGGGAATATAGAAAATTACTTCACGAGGCAATAGAATTTGGGTTATAAAATCAAGCTAGCTGGCATAACCCGACGAATAACTACTGTGTCAGAGGCGGCATATCAAGCTCTGCTCTACCTTCATTTAACTTATTTTTAAAATCTTCACCAAAAGCATCCACGAGCTTATAACCTATGCGGTCAAAAACCTCTTCTACGGTATAAGCATCCTTGGCAACATTGCAAGTAATATTTTTTGGCTTTTTTTGCACAGTAGTTAACATTTTAATCTCCTATGAGAAATATAGAAAACTCAAAGCCTGCTTAGCCTCTCATATTCCACCCTATCCGTCAAATCAATGCTCTGCGGACTAAGCGAGGCGTAGCCTTGACTTAGCCACCAGTCGTCTGTGCCTTCTCTCAAATCTGGTACCTTATTGCCCATTAAATTATAGGCTTTGAGTTCACCGTTAGCAGCACCCAATTTTCCACTCGCTGCGGAATCCTCATTCACCAAATATGCGGTTTCTTTTCCCAAATAATTTTTGGACTTCTCCGCTTCCACATAATAATCGTTAAACATACTTGTGCTTGTGGTGGAGACCTTAACGCCTTTGCAAGGGTTTTCCTTGCTGCAAGGGGGAACGTTGAAATTCCAAAGAGTTTGTTTGGGCATATCTTTGAACAAACCTTCTCTCAAAGTTTTTTGCACCCATTTTAAAGCATAATCAAGAGCCATATCGCTTTGCCTTTGCAAGCTAACCGCAATGGAAGGCAATTTCCACAAAGCAGCCTCTCTTGCCGCACCAACTGTTCCGCTGTAAAAAGAAGCAACACCTGCGTTATCGCCGTTGTTCACACCGGAGATAACCAAGTCAAAATTTAAATCTTTGTAAATGTGCTTCAGGGCAAACTTCATGCAGTCGGCTGGGGTGCCGTCAACCCAAAAAGCCTCGCAGGGGAAGTTTTCTGCGGGGGCATAGTGCAGGGAGCGGTAAAAAGAAAAGCTATGGCCAACACCGCTTTGCTCTTGCTTGGGCGCAACCACACGCACATTGGCACATTCCATTGCTGCCTTTGCAAGGGCGTGTAAATTTGCCGCTTCAATGCCGTCATCATTTGTCACTAAAATGTTCATTTGTTTATTTTTCCAAAGGTAATGTAGAAAATACTATATTAGGGTCCGAGGCTAAAAATGAACATAAATCAGAATTTCTTAAAACTGCAAAATAGCTATTTGTTTTCTGGCATAGCTAAAAAGGTAAAGGAATATACGGCTGCAAATCCAGATAAGCGAGTTATTAGGCTTGGCATTG